>JAFAPG010000749.1 GCA_019247235.1 Acidobacteriota bacterium | reverse complement strand
TCGTCCCAACCCTGCGTCGTGCGCATTTCTATTCCCAAACTGTAACGATGGGAGCATCCATAGTGTTGCTGCTTATCGTGTATGCTGGACTGGCCGGCCGGATGATTACCCACAACGTGATCCTCTTTTAATATGGCAGACAGGCACACTCATCTCATCGAGCGCGCCGCCGCTCGTCTGGCGGAGACCCAGCTTGCTAGGCCTGACGCCTCACAGACGAGGCGCGCCTTTGATGTGCCCACTCCAGCGACTTCGAAGTTGCCGCTGCTGGGTCTGCAACCGTCGGCTGGTGTTCAGCCGGATAGCGCACCCACGGCGCCCCATACGCCGGAGCTACAGATCGACACAATCGGTCTTCGGAAGGCCGGACTCATGCAAGATCCCGATAGCCGCGTCGCTGAGGAATTCCGAATCATCCAAACCCGCCTACTGCGCCAAAGCTTTGGCGCTAATGGTAGTGCAGCGTCGCAGTGTCGCAATTTGGTCATGATTACGAGCGCCTTGAAAGGAGAAGGAAAGAGCTTCGTCTCGATTAATCTGGCCGGAGAAATCGCGCGTCAAAAGGATCGGCGAGTGCTTTTGCTTGACGTCGATCCAAAACTGCACGGCTTGAGCCGCATATTCGGCGCTGCCTCGGCTCGCGGGCTCCTCGACCTCGCCCGCGATCCGAGGCTCTCCCCAGCGGAGCTCATCCTACCGACAGCCTCGGAGGGCCTCGACGTTCTTCCCGTTGGACAAAGCGACAAGAGAAGTGGCGAAGTCTTTGCCAGCCGCCGAATGGGCGAAGTAATCGAGGCGATCGCCGAGCACTATAGCGATCGGCTAATCATCATTGACGCGCCACCCTGCCTTGCCAGTAGCACGCCTCACGCTTTGGCTTCTATTTGTGGACAAGCTGTCGTGGTCGTCGCCGCGAATAGTACGCAAGAGACCGATGTCGAGGCAGCCCTAGAGCTGCTGCAAGTATGCCCCCACGTTTCATTGTTGCTGAACAAGGTAGCCCCCTGGATGACGCATTCATTCGGTTCTTATAGCTACCTGGCCGCGGAGGCCTGATCCAAGATTCGAGCAGCAATGGAAGATGCGTATCGGAGGAGGGCCCGCTGGGTTATAGCCGGGCTCTGGACTGGTTGTTGCCTGGCCGGGTTCCCGTTTGCCGGTGTCGCCGGCGATTGGACGATAGCCCCTTTTATCGCGGGACAGGAAAGCTTCACCGATAATGTCCTGCTGACCCCGACCAACCGCCGGTCTGATTTCGTGACCGGCTTATTCCCCGGTGTCTCAATTAACGGCGAAAGTGCTCGGTTTCGCGCAACCCTCAACTATTCTCCGATCGTTGAGCTGTTTGCGCTGACACCCAATCAGAATTTTGTTGGTCAAAATCTTTACGCAAACGGAAATGCGATCCTGGTCCCGGACCTGTTCTTCTTGGATGCTCGGGGCTATATGTCATTGCTGCCGACAAACCCAGGTCTTACCACAGCCGGTGGTTTTGCCGCTCCGGTAGCGGCACCCGGTGCTCCCTCAGCGATAACTGGGATTCCCTCAGTAGCCGGAACCAGCCTCTTAAATCCTCTGCAGGGCTTGGCGGCCAATCAACTAAGCCAAGTTTCGAGCTTTAGCGCTTCACCTTATCTCTCCCGTCGATTTGACGGGTTCGGTACGGGGGAACTGCGCTATACTCTGAGCGATTCCAATACCAGCGGCCTTCAAACCGGGGGTGTTACCCCAACCGGGTTCGCCGCGCAAAATACCAGCGTTTTAACCAACGAAGTAACGGCTTCCTTTCTGACCGGCGAAAATTTTGGACGATATCAGGGTCATCTCGTATTGGATGCTAATCGATCGAGCGGAACCGGGGTTTTTAGTGGTTCTCGGCAAACAACCGAGGTCCTCGACTCTTCCTATGCAATCACCTACAGCATTAAAGCCCTCGCGAGTATCGGCCACGAGGACATCAATTACGGTGGGAACCCGCCGACCCGTATAGATGATATCGTTTGGGGCGTCGGCGCGCAGTTCACGCCCTCCCCTGATCTCAACCTCACTGTGAACTACGGTCATCGCAACGGGGTCACCAGCCCCACTGCGACGTTGAATTATAACGTCACCGGCCGGACGAGTTTGTCCGTTAGTTATTCGGAGTCGATTTACACGACGGCGCAAAACATCACGAATAATTTGGCAATCTCTAGCGTAAACTCACTTGGTCAACTAATCGATGCCCGTACAGGTCTCCCGATCGTGCTGACCAACCCGGTACTTGGGCTACAAGCCGGGGTGTTTGATACGAAATACCTGACAGCGACAGCGACGACGACCTGGGATCGCGATCAGCTAAGCGCTCTTCTGTATCACTTTGACAGCTCCGTTGCTGGCCAAACCACCCCGGGTTCGGGCATTTCGCAAACGACAACTGGCGCAAATCTGACCTGGTCGCATGACCTAAATCCGTTGACCACGGCCTATCTCGGGGTGGGATACGCGCACAGCAATCTTGGTCCGCCAAGCGGCACGACCGAGGACTTGGTTAATGCCGGCGTTTCAATGACATATCTGCTCAGCTCAACCTTGACAGGGTGGGCGAGCTATTCTTTCTTGGATCGGACCTCGCCGCAACCGCAGTTTCGGTTGACATCGAATGTGATTACGGTCGGCCTGCGAAAAAGCTTCTGAGGGCCTCATGTACGCAGATTTTTATCATTTGAAGACAATGCCATTTCAATTAACCCCCGACTGCCAATTCTTTTTTGACAGTCACGAACATAAGCGGGCATTTGCGCACCTCGTCTACGGGCTCGCGCAAGAAGAGGGGTTCATCATCATTACCGGCGAGATCGGCGCCGGGAAGACCATGCTGGTGGAGCGGTTATGGTCGCAGTTAGATGCTCAGAAATTTGTCGGGGCCCGCATCTCCACGACGAGTGTGTCCGGCGATGACTTGTTAAGATTGCTCGCCAACAGCTTTAACCTGCCGACCGAGCCCGCCGATAAGGCGACATTGCTGCGTCGCCTGGAGCAGTGCTTTAGCCGGACAACGGCGGCCGGCAAACGATGCCTGCTCGTTATCGATGAGGTCCAGAACCTTCCGTTTACCGCGTTGGAAGAGTTGCGGATGCTCTCCAACATGACCGTCCAGGGGGGGCGGGCGCCGTTCCAATGTCTGCTG
>JAFAPG010000730.1 GCA_019247235.1 Acidobacteriota bacterium | reverse complement strand
AGGGGCTGGGGCGCATCGGAGTTTTACTACAGGGATTCCAGGCTCTCCCATCCGGCAGAAGATATGCCGGTTAAGGTATCCCCGCCCTTAATGATTCCTTACCCCGCCGCCCTTTGGGCTACCCACAGAGGATTCGAACACCCCTTTGTTCGAACGGTTATTCGAAGGGTCTTTTGCTCTCTCAAGTGCTTCTCTGCCAAGGAGTTCGCTAAAAAATGGGCTTTTTCGCCAAGAAGACCCATCCGAACGGTACCCTAAACCATTGGGAGAGTACGGCGAAGTGCCAGGGTATTCGAATGTTCAAATCATTCCCGGGGGTAGCGTGGTGCGCGCATGTATAGTTTGGGTTTTACTCTAGCTGTTCTGCAGGACCCGGTCGGCTTCGGAGCATGCCAGCTAAGGTATCCCCGCCGGTGCCGCATATGCGTTAACGATTCCTTACTCGCCCGGCAAGTTCATGACTTTCGCCCGATTTTTTGCGGTGAGCGGCGCAGATCGGTCTTCGCCTAAAATTCGATCTTGGCGTTGCTGAGTGGCTCAATCGTCTACACTGCGTCTACATGAAAGATTTAACGATGGTCGAACGCTTTCATAGATGGCCCAAATCGCTTTGTAATCATTGAGTTTTTTCGGGTGGGCCGTTGGAGACTCGAACTCCAGACCCGCTGATTAAGAGTCAGCTGCTCTACCAACTGAGCTAACGGCCCATCACAATAAAATCACCCGGCACCAAATGCCAAATCGGATTGGGTGGGGTGAGTGAAGGGACTTGAACCCTCGACCACCGAGGCCACAACCCGGTGCTCTGCCAACTGAGCTACACTCACCACCATTGCGATAATTTCAGATCTCAAGAGGACTGCCGAGAAGTAGCCAGAAGATTGTTCGCCAGTCTTTTAACTTCCCTGGTCTCTGTTTCATTTCTCCGTAACACGAGGCGCAGCTCCTCCGTGGCCAATGGCCGACCACGTACAGAGCACAAACCAACTTACCCTGCTCTCGAGCATCTCGTTCCAGCGACACTCGATACGCAACGGAAAGAGCCTCGCAATCATCCTGGCGCGCCAGAAGGGACTCGAACCCCTGACCCGCGGCTTAGAAGGCCGCTGCTCTGTCCACCTGAGCTACTGGCGCGAATCGGGGCGAGCCGATTTGAACGGCCGACCCCCTGCTCCCAAGGCAGGTGCGCTACCAGGCTGCGCCACGCCCCGAATGTTTTCGATCAATTGTCAATCGCTTCCTTCGCTCAAGCTGTGCGAGAAAGCACCTGGCGCTAGTGTTAACATACGCGCGAATAGCTCTCAACCGCCTCATCGGCGTGCACCCGCCGAGCGGATGAGACACCACACGAGTTTCCTGGCAGGCCATTCGGATCTCGCGAGATTTTGAATAGACCAATTTGCAAATAGAGAAAATCCTTTGAACTCAAATATTTAGGCTGATATTTGTCGGTTGACAAACGCTTGCTTTCGCATAACGAGAGACTCGCTTGATTAAAAAAGAAGCCGAATATTGACTGCTGCTTGAGGCACACAGTTTGCTCCCAAATGGGTCAGCGCTGATGCTTTCTCCCCGAACGACATCAGCGCTTTGTCCCCAAGCAAGGCCGGGCTGTTTACCGTAGGTCCCCCCAACGTGCGGTAACCGAACAGCCCGGTCGTCTTTTTGCCACGGTTTACCGGTACATCCGCCGTATCATCGAATTGGACAAATGATAAACGGCAATATTCGCGTTGCCGCGCATCGATCGCTCGAATCATCATGGGAGTAATCAAGGCGGGACGTTCTTCGACAATGAAAATGGCGGCTGCGGCGCCGACATACAGAAAAAAGCCGCACCCAGTTTGGCGGGAGGCACGGGGTCGAGGGGTACCCGAAGACCCGACGCTTAAGGGGAACCTGCCGCCGGTACCGCAGCCACGGGGCTTATCCGGAAACGCGGCAGACGCTGCAAGGAGCAACTGCCACGCACCGGGAACGGGCGCCTTACGCTTTACGTTGCGCGATTGGCGCCGTTCAATGGAAACTAATTTGCCACGCGGCCGTGTTTGCCGACACGGGTGACCATGTCACCCGCTCAGAGCTCCACATTTCCAAACCAACGAAGATTCTCAGCCTCTTTCACGCGACCAGACGAGCAGGCCTGAAGTCGATCTCTTG
Source organism: Acidobacteriota bacterium (assembly GCA_019247235.1). Taxonomy (GTDB): domain Bacteria; phylum Acidobacteriota; class Terriglobia; order Terriglobales; family Acidobacteriaceae; genus Gp1-AA145. The sequence goes on along the minus strand of JAFAPG010000730.1, from coordinate 3,316 downwards.
AACTAAACACGATGCTCGCGGATACGGCGGTGTTTGTGACCCGTCGTATCCGCGGCGCTTTGGAGTTAGAGGAGGTTGAAATTGTATTGGAATTGAGCAGTCAGCAGACTTTCCCCTTTGAACAAGCCGCCGCCTGCCGATTCACGATCGCTGCCAAGCACTTCAATTGCTTGCAGCTTCATGAAGTACTTCTTCGTCCATGGTGGATTCAACACGAGCGACGGGAACAGAAGGAACGTATTTCCCTTCGGATTGTAAATCATCGTCCACGTCGGGGCGAAGTCTTCCCACCACCAGGACGTGCCGAGGTTAAACAGCGCGTTAACGTCGTTTTTCAGTTGCTGTTCATTCAGATCATTGCCGAGATACCCGGTTTTCGCATTGTCCATCACGATAGTGTGCAAGACTTCAACGTTCGCGGACAGGTTGCCCGTGGCTGTAAGCCATGGCGCATACGCCTGGTCGAGGTCGATCGCCAGCATGTATTTCACAACGTCCGACCAGCGCTGTCCCGTCATCGAAGAAAATGCCTGATCTTCGAACGAGACGTGGTTCTGGTAGAGCATCTCGCCGCGGAACACTGCTGGGAAATACTCGGCCAATGAGGCGGGCATCGGCAGCGGCCGGTCGGCGGTCACCGCGGCTTCCTGAATATCGTAGAAGGAGTAATTCCACAAACTGGTGAAGGGGGTCCATTTCAAACTCCAGGGAGCCCCGCCGCTCACCTCGTCGTTGTAGTAAAGGGCCGTGAATTCCGTCGCACCATACAGGGTATGGAAACGCACACCTTCGTTCCAATTCTGCGGCTGCATTCCGGGTACATGCCAATAGCCTGTATCAACCTCGGAGGTATCACCGATCGGCGAATTGGGATTGTTGAATTTACGCAACGTTAGATTACAGGCAAAGCCGGTGAGGCCGTGTCTGTAACGATAATAAGGAGCGTCGATCAAGCCAGGAAATGCCGTATTCGGCGCGCACAGGAAGAACTCACGCGAGGCTGGCTGGGACACCAGTCCGGTTCCATTAAAGGTGTGAGGGCCGGGTGCAGTTGCGTAATCGACGCCGAACTTGATGAAGTTGTCATAGTGAACATCGAAGCGCGCACTGGGACCATGACTCGCTGCCGGAAGGCACGGTTCCACCCGCCCCGCAGTCAGGTCAGAGCGATACTTCCGATAGGGGTCGCCGGTCTGCTCCGGCCAATATGCAGGCGAGAAGCCGGGCTGGACGATCAGTTCGACAAAGTTCGAAGCTAAATCACCCCATTCAGGCAGATTCAGAATCGGATGCACCATCCATTGCGCGTTACGCGATTGCTCCAGATTGGCGAAACCGAAAGCCCAGCAGGTATCGGCCGGGTTGACCACGTCGCCTACGCGAAAGGCCAGCGATTGCCCCCACAAGATGATCTGGTTGCCAACAAAGGTCGTCAGCGGTCCGGTCTTGTTCTCCCACCAGGCATCGCGCACCTGGTAGTTGTTGTAGAAATCGTTCATGCGCGATCCGTAGCTGAACCCGGTCGTGTAGTACTTGTTGTTGGCGCTATTGAACGAGTACGGCGGCTCGTAGACAAACCATTCGCGCATGAAGAAGGTATTGTCTTCATTCAGCCGGTAATTTTCATCGACTTGAAGCAACGTGCGGGAAGTCGCCAGATTGTTGCGGCTATGCGTGTAGTCGTGCAGCGTGGTGGGATTCTGCCACATGCCGAAGGTCTGGCTGCCATATCCCGACACATGCAGTCCGGACAACCATCCTGATTCGGCCGACTGAGTCTGCGGTAATACCTGAGCTGCCTGGTTGGTAACGTTCAGACCGTTGTCAGATTGTACTGACAGGTCGCCCGCCCGAACATTTCCCGCGGATGCCGCCAGAACCAACGACGCCGCCGCCAGAATTCCGATCCCTCTCCCTGTTCCCTTGCGCAAATGGGAACGCAACCACTCCCTGAACCTCATACGTACCTCCTGAAAGAGCCGACATGTTGCCATCCCTCCCCACGGAATGGCTCGCATCTCTGCTTGTTTCTCCTCCTCCACAACCAACACGGAGAACGAGTGGCGGTCTATTTGCTTATGTGTTTCGGTCAGCCGGCGTTCGCCGGCTCATTCCCCGTACCTCCTCTGTTATGGTTTTTCCCCTCAATACACGTCGCTTTCATATTCGAGCAATAACAAGAACGCAATAGCCTCCAATACCCACTGATCGCAAGAAAAAGCAATCGACTGGGCGAAGCTGCGGTCAAATACTCATTGATGTACTAAGCTGAGCTAATTAGGGCGCACGAGAAATCGTTTCATCCATTTCGCCTGAGATATAAAGTAGAAGCGTCCAAAAACTCCGAGACCATCGAGAAACGATCACGCCTGCTGCGAGCGCGGCGAGAATCGCGATTACCAGCTGTAGCGCGGCGCCAGCTCCCAGGATGAGCAGAATCGCCCATGCCACCAGCCCGCTGATCGTTGCGAAGGTGAAATCGATGATCCCCGGGCCTGTCCACTCGCCCTCATTTCTCCAGAACAGCCTGGCGCAGGCAGGACAAGCCTCATTCATATGGAAGCGCGAGCGAAAGATATGGCCGCGTCCGCAGCGCGGGCATCTCAAGAGCAACGCACGGCCCGCAAGAGTCCATCCCGCGGCGGCCAAGCCATGTTCACGTCTGTTATGGAGCGGACTTTTGTCCCACGCCATGCCAATGACCAGGTATGCGCCCATCAACGAAAGCAGCACCAGTACCCCCATCGCAATCAGGATGGCCAGTGCGATATCGGCATTCGTATTCATCGGAGGGATCTTTTCATGTTCAAGCGGTAATGCGAGCTTCCAGGAGCAGATGAGCGGTCACCGGGCCAAAGACTCGGGTCGCCGGCTATTCATGACGAAGTTTTGCGGGTGCTCGCCCGTGCCTGGGACTCGCAAGGGCAAGAAATTAAGAATACCGGTTTTGTCCGGTTACTATGACGGCCCGGTCATCGCGCACGAGCTTCGTGCGAATAGCTTCAGATTATCCCGGGAACCAGCCGGTAGTGCGTTGTCGCGCAATACGCGCGATACGCAGGATCGGCCCGGAGCAGTTCCTCCTCGAGTGCAATCCGCCAAATCATGAAGAGCAAAGCAATCACCACCATCGCGAGATTTAACAACGAGGGATAGGCCATGAGGAAACCCACCGTGAGTACAAGCCAACCCGCATAAATCGGATGACGTACGATACGGAACGGTCCGCCGGTGACGATCCCCCGGTTGGCCGGCAACAAGCCAAAGCGCCGCCCTAAATAGAGCCGCGACCACTGGCTCATCACCAGTCCCGCGA
>JAFAPG010000689.1 GCA_019247235.1 Acidobacteriota bacterium | reverse complement strand
CCCCCGGGGTTCCATTGCTAGGCGGCATAATCGTCACGGTGGCATCCGCAGTTATGGTGGAATCGAGGATGCTCTTCGCAGTCACGGTGACAGGACCGGTGGGCACGTTTGCTGGTGCCGTGTACATACCGGTCGAGGAGACTGTTCCGACCGATGAGTTCCCGCCAAGAATGTTCGACACCAACCAATTCACAGCCGTGTTGGTAGTGCCCGAAACCGCAGCATTGAATTGCAGGGTTTGATTTACCTCGAGACTCGGGTTGCTAGGCGAAACAGAAACGGAGATGGTGGGCATGGTGATCGAAACGGTTGCGCTCCCCATGGCTGACGATTGCGCCAGACTCTGCGCAGTCACGGTTACGGTAGTCGAGGCCCCTGCCGCAGGCGCCGTGTAAAGCCCGGCCGACGAAATCGTTCCCAACGTGGCGTTCCCTCCAAGAGTTCCATCAACAGCCCAACTCACCCCCGTGCTGCTGGTCCCTGATACTGTGGCACTGAACTGCTGAGACTGGCCGAATTGCAGACTGGTGCTGGTCGGGGAAATAGACACCGAGATCGAGCTGGAGGGGGTAACTGTCACAGCGACGCTGGCCGTGGCGGTCGATTGCGCCACGCTCTGCGCGGTCACCATAACGGCACCTGAAGGCACGGCTGCAGGAGCCGTGTAAAGACCGGTCGACGATATAGTCCCAAAAGTGGTGTTCCCACCCGCGGTGCCGTTCACCAGCCAATTTACCGCATTGATGGTCGTTCCTGAAACGGTGGCATTGAATTGCTTGGATTGTCCGACTTGCAGGTTGGCGTTGGCGGGCGATACCGAGACCGAAATCAACGAGGCAGCAGTAATTGATATGGCTGCGCTAGCCGTGGCTGTCGATTGCGCTACGCTTTGCGCCGTAACCGTAACGGCGCCTGAGGGCACGGCTGCAGGAGCCGTGTAAAGGCCGGTCGACGATATGGTGCCAAAAGTTGCGTTCCCACCCGCGGTGCCGTTCACCAGCCAATTTACCGCATTGATGGTCGTTCCTGAAACGGTGGCATTGAATTGCTTGGATTGCCCCGCTTGCAAGCTGGTGCTCGCAGGCGATACCAACACCGAAATCGAGGCTGAGTCCGCGGTGATGGATACTGCTGCGCTAGCTGTTGCCGCGGGGTCAGCGACGCTGCTCGCAACTACGGTGACGGCTTGTCTGGGCACGTTGCTGGGAGCGGTGTAAAGACCTGTGGAAGAGATGGTCCCGAACCGAGCACTTCCCCCAATCCTTCCGTTCACCAGCCAATTAACGTCACTCTTCCTGTCACCGGTCACGTGCGCCCTGAATTGCTGCGATTGCGAGACCTGCATGCTGATTCCGGTTGGCGACAGCGTAACAGAAGCGTGGGTTCGGGAAACAACCGTAACTGCAGCGCTGGCGCTCAGTTCGGGATGCCCGATCAAATGAGCGGTCACGACGACCGGCTCGGTGGGCACAACCTCTGGAGCTTGGTAAACACCATAGCGAGAAATACTTCCTACTGTGGAATTCCCGCCGGGAATCTCATTCACCGACCACACCACTGTCGTCGTGTGCCTGCCTGAGATGTTCACGGTGAATTTCTGCCAATGGTTAGTCGGCACGCTGGCCGTGCCAGGTAAAAGTTGCAGCGTGGCACCGGGCGAGGTTGAACCCTCGGTGCCAGCAAATGCTAGTGACAGCGAAAATAACAAACAGATTCCGACAAAGCGGAAGTAGGGCAATAGGGGAGTTTTCATGGGTCGATTTTGGATTGACCCGTCTGGCAGCCACAATATTCCGTAAGGGCATGTACCGTCTCTAAAGGCCATGTACCCTCCCGGCCAGGGCACGGGAAAAGGTCCACCTGTGAGCGGCAAAAAGAAACCGCGTGATGAAATCTGGAAATACAGAAGGCATGGTCATCAAGAGCTGTGCCGAGCGCTGATCCCATGCTTTACATCGGAAGAGTCGTCGCTCTTAAGATACGATCCTCGTAGTCTGTGCCTTACCGATATCCGAGGCACGACCATCATTCGGGAAGAACGTACAGGCGGAGGTTTACTCAAGCCGTCGGACTTCGGTAGCTGCGAGTGCTACTGGCAAATACCGTGGCAAAGAAAATTGATGGCAAAATTTCCGACCGGGGTCTGGTCTTTTCGGCAGCGTCCAGCCCCGGGAATACTAAACGAGTGCGCCACTGCTCGGAGCTGCATAATTGCGGCTTCTTACTTCTCGTCAAAATCATGACGTGCCGATTGCCAAATGGACATGGATAAGGTTTGGAGGACGATCGCGACTGGCAGTACCTGAGTTGCGCGGTTTAAATGGCGACCTCTCCATTTCTCCACGGCATGTCAATGGCTTCGACGTTCCTTGAGTTCTGGAATGACATCACCGGGGGTGAGCAGCTTGGCTATGTCTTGCCCGGTCGAAGACAATGATCCTTGTGAGCGCCCGATGTTTGGCCTGAGTTCGACGCCGGCCGATACTGTGACACACCGAAGTGCACGTCCGTGTTAGTGGCGGAAGTGGCGGATCCCGGTAAAAATCATGGCTAGACCCAGCCGATCGGCGGCCTCGATTGTATCCTGATCGCGCAGCGAACCACCTGGTTGAATGATGGCGGTGGCGCCGGCTTTGGCAATTTCCTCAATTCCATCAGAGAAGGGAAAGAAAGCGTCCGATGCCGCAACTGTCCCCTGCAGCGGGAGCACCGCCTTTTGCGCGCCCACGCGGCAAGAGTCGACCCGGCTCATTTGCCCAGCCCCGACGCCTACAGTTTGCCCGTCGCGGGCATAGAGAATGGCATTCGATTTCACGTGCTTGCAAACCTTCCAGGCAAATAGGAGGGCCCGACGTTCTTCGCTGGTTGGTTGCCTGCGGGTGACCACCTTGAGATCGGACTCCTGTAACTGGTGGAGGTCGGCATCCTGGAGCAACATGCCTCCGGAGACAGTCTTGAGCGCCCACCTTTGCGGGCTGGTCCTGACCTCGATCAAACGCAGGTTCTTCTTGCCCGCTAACTTTTCGAGCGCTTCGGGGGAGAATTCGGGCGCGGCAATTACCTCCAAGAACAGTTTCGACATCTCTTCGGCAGCGGGCGCGTCGATTGGGCGGTTCACTCCGATCACACCACCAAAAGCCGAGACCGGATCGCACTCCAGCGCTCGTTGAAAGGCCTGGGCAAGATTCGTGCCCGTGGCCGTTCCCGACGGGTTCGTGTGCTTAATGATGGCGCAGACCGGCTCTTCAAACTCCTGGGCCAAATCCCAGGCGGCGCCCACGTCCACGATGTTGTTGTAGGAAAGCTCCTTGCCATGCAACTGACGAGCGTTGGCCACTCCCGTTGCCGATCCGTCGGAGTACATGGCGGCTTTCTGATGAGGGTTTTCCCCATACCGCAGGTCAGTGACTTTTTGAAAGCACAGACGAAGGGTTTGGGGGAAAACCTCTTGAGCAGGGAGCTCGAAATGCCCATTGCCGCGAATCTGTTCGAGGGTGGAAGCGATGGCCGAGTCATAGGCCGCAGTCGTGGCGAAGGCCTTTTGCGCCAGCCGCCACCTGGTTTCAAGCGACAGCGAGCCACGGGATCGCGCCATCTCATCGGCGATCGCCTCATAGTCTGCGGGTGAGGTCACGACCGCCACGTCGCGAAAATTCTTAGCCGCGGAGCGAATCATCGAGGGCCCGCCGATGTCGATATTTTCCACTAGTTCATCAAATTCGACGCCCGGCTTGGTTGCGGTCTTTTCGAAGGCATAAAGATTGACCACCACCATATCGATCGGCTGAATTCCATGTTCGGCCAAGGCGGCGCGATCCAGGGGATTCTCCCTCCGGTGCAAAATGCCGCCGTGTACTTTCGGGTGCAAGGTCTTTAACCGCCCGTCGAGCATCTCCGGGAAGCCGGTCACTTCCGAGATGTCTTTGACTGGAATTCCTGACTGCCGCAACAGCTTGGCGGTGCCTCCGGTTGAAACCAGTTCTACTCCCCAGCCGGAGAGTTTGCGGGCAAAATCGGTCAAACCAGTTTTGTCGGTGACGCTGAGGACCGCGCGCTCGATTCTTGCCGACATGGGTAATGCCTCGGAGGTAAATGGGCGGAATAGGTAGCAGGAAATTCTATCAGCAGATGAGAGATCAAGGGAGCGCAGACGTGCTTTCAAAACTGTGAGCTGGCCTGGTTTGTGCCTGGCGGCAGGTATGGCCTGAGCATGCGCTCAGGCTTTGGCTTTCGCCCTCAGCTTCACCCTGCCCTCTTCAACTTCGACCAGGTATTCAACTTTCTGACAGCCATGTTTTTTGCGGATCTCTTCGGTTTTTTTCTCTACGAAACTGCGAAAGGTGCTGAGAGAACCGGAAACCTTTTCTCCCGCTTTCTTCTTGGCGTCGGTAAGGGCAACAAACAACTTGTCAACGCTCTCTTTATCGGCTGCCGCGTCGGTGGATTGCACAATAAATGACCGCGCCGCGGAGCTCGGAGCAGCTTGAGCGATCCCGTAGACTTTGTGCGCGCTTTCGTGCTCTTCCGGTCTTACTCCTTGCACCGACAACAGAGCATCTTGCGGTCGGCGATACCCTTCTTCGCGAATGCGTGACTTCTTTCGCCACAGGTCGCTATAAATGGCGTAGCGCTGCGCCATTTCGTTGTAGCGAAAGCGCTGGCTAAAGTTCAACCGGTTTCCCTCGGAGAACTTACGAAGCAAAGAAAGTACCTTCCACTCCAGATCCGTAGGCGGCTTCTTTTCCCGGTTGTTAAAAAAGATTTCGTACTCGATCTTCAGACGCCGCAGGTTTGACGCCAGCAGATCCAGTTCCTCGTCGACGGTCATGAACGCTCCCAGGGTCAGTCTAGGAGATTATGGTTCACTCTACGAGGTATCGCTTGGTCAGCCGGGCGGTAGCACTATGGTAAGCGAAGGGTGCAGGGCGCAAGACCATCCTTAGCGGCCCACGGATGGCCTCTAGGCTCGATTCGATCACACCGCCCCTGACAGTGGCTCGAAAATCCGTCCCCAGCTACTTGGTTGCCATCTTGCGAACCATCGCAAGAACGAGCTTGCGGTCGCTGTCGTTCAGATTGCTTGAGTAGCGGCGAATCTGGCTGAGGAAGCGCAATTCGTCGTCCGAGAGCTGGGGCAAGGCTTTCGAGCCGTTGCTGTGTCCGGGTTCGGAGAAAAAATGGGACAGGGGAAGCTCCATGGCGCCCGCGATCTTAGACAAGGTGTCGAGTGAGGGCACGGTGTGGCCATTTTCAACACGCGACAAGTAGCAACGAAGCAGTCCGGTGCGCTTTTCGATATCCCCCTGAGACATTCCTTTTTGTAAGCGGAAGCTGCGGATTGTTTCTCCGATATTCATGCGAAGGAGTCAGCGTGCATAGTACCAGAGTAGTATCCAATGGCAACAAATTTTTTATGCTTTGCTTCACTTGCCATGCTCTCCGCCTGGCCACTGAGAAAAATCATTTCCCCACAAACAGCGCCGCGCGATTTCCAAAGCAGAAACTTAGGTGTACGGCTACTTTAGCGTGGTAGCGAGGAAGTTAACCGTCTTCGTCCAGGCGTCGCGGGCGTCTTCGGCCCGATATCCATCTTTGTTATTAGGATTCTCGAAGGCGTGTCCGGCGTTCGGGTAAATGGTAATAGCGATGGATTTTCCCAGTTGCTTCATCTGTGCTTCAAATTTCCGTACATCCGCGGGTTGAATGCCGCGATCTTGGCCTCCGAAAATTCCTAAAATGGGGGCGTTGATCTTTTTTAGCGCGGCCTCATCGGTCGCCAAGTGCCCATAATGAATGACGTCGGCGGCCAGTTGCGGTTCTTCGAGAGCAACATCGAGGGAATAGCCTCCTCCCATACACCAACCGATTGCGCCAATCTTATTTTTTTTCACATAGGCTTGGCTTGCCAGATAGTGAAAAGCCGCATCCAGGTCGCGTTTGGCCCGGTCCTCGGGCATCCCGCGCATCAATTCATGGGCTTCGCCGGGGTCGCTGGCCACGTGGCCGCGATATAGGTCGACGGCGAGCGCGACATAGCCCTGGTCAGAGAGCTTTGTCGCCTGCTCTTTTACCCAATCATTCAAGCCCCACCATTCATGGATGACGATGAGGGCGGGAAAGGGGCCTTCCCCGGAAGGTCGGTAGAGGACGGCCTTGACCGTGTCAGGACCGCTTTGATAGCTGACCTCTTCGGGCGTTGATGCGAGCGCCGACAGTTGGGCGAGCAAAACGATGGAAGCCAAAATTATAAGTTTCATTTCTCTTCCTTTCTTATCTCGAACTCCATGTAAAGCGCCCCAGCAATTGGATTCGCGCGATAGGGCGGAATTTCCCTAAATCCGAGCTTGCGGTAAAGAGCCACGGCAGTCTTCATTGCTGGTTCGACGGTATCGAGACGTAGTCTCAGATGACCCATTTGGCGCGCGTCCTGAATGGCGCGCTCGGCAAGAATCCTTCCCAGGCCACAGCCGCGAAATTGCGGGCGCACATACAAGCGCTTCATCTCTGAAACCTGAGGTCCAATCTGATGGAGCGCGACACACCCCGCGGCCTGATCGGTTGAGGTTAGAAGCCACAACCCACCGGCGGGCGCAACATAATCTCCGGGCAGTTCAGCTAGCTCACGATCAAAGTTCTGGAAGCACAAACTGAAGCCGAGCGAGCTTGCGTATTCCAGAAAGAGCTCACGAACCTGGTCGATGGCTCGCCCGGAAATGGCCGGTACGAGGTGAAAGCCTTCTCGGGGTGACGCCTGGGCTCCAGTTTTAACTTCGCTTACCCCATGAGCATTCCTCCGTTGACGTTGAGCACCTGCCCGGTGATATACCCCGCCTCGGGAGAGGCCAGGAAGACCACGCAATGAGCCACATCGTCAGGAGTTCCCACCCGCCCGAGGGGAATCATCGCCAGAGCCTTCTGCCTCAATTCTTGTGACAGAGAAGATGTCATGGCGGTTTCGATGAAGCCGGGAGCGACCGCGTTCACCGTGATGTTGCGCGAACCGAGCTCGCGCGCGACTGCCATGGTAAAGCCGATCAATCCCGCTTTCGCCGAGGCGTAGTTCGCCTGGCCGGCTTGTCCCATCTGACCAAAGACCGAGGTAATATTGATAATCCGACCCCAGCGCTGTTTCAGCATAGAGCCGACCACTTGCTGAGTGCATAGATAGGCCGAGGTCAGGTTGGTGGTAAGCACTTTGTCCCACTCCTCGCGCTTCATACGCAGGAGCAGCTGGTCGCGAGTCACACCGGCATTGTTGACGAGAATATCGATGCTGCCGAATTCGTGGAGAACGCGTTTGACCGCCGCCTGAACCTGTGCCGGATCTTCGAGATCCGCAGGAACAACGATGGTTGCAGGACCGCTGGCGCGAATCTCGGCTGCGACCTGCTCGAGTTTTTCCTGATTGCGCGCAAGGAGAGCCAGGCTCGCCCCGGCCGCAGCCAGCCGCAGGGCGCACGCCCGCCCGATCCCCTGCGAGGCTCCAGTAACCAGCGCTTTGCGTCCCGTTAAATTCATTCCGCTTCCAGGAAGCGGAATTATAAACGCACCGGTGCGGGAACGTTTCCGGCTGGCCGCAGTTTGATCTCGCGGCGGAATAAGTAACGCAAAATCGGCGGCGCGATGATGGTCGTGGCGACTGTCATGAGGACCACGATGCCGTATGCCGGCTGGCTCAGGATTTTCGATTGCACTCCTACCAAGGCTACGATGAGAGCAACTTCGCCGCGTGGCATCATGCCGATGCCTACGCGAAGCACCATGGGCCAACCTTCATGGAGTAGTGGTAGACCGCAACCGATCACCTTGGAGATGATGGCGAGTAGCGAGATGACGACAGCCATGGTTAAGAGGTTCCCCGTGAGCACGCGCGCGTTGAAGCGAGAACCGATATCAAAAAAGAAGAATGGTGCCAGGAACGCTGTGATCCCCCCGACCCGGGGTATCAGATTCCAACGCGGGGCGTAATCAGCAAACGTCAGACCAGCGAAAAACGCGCCCACGATGGCAGCCATGCCAATTTTGACCGCCAGCCAGGAGAGCAGGAGGCAGATAGCCAAAGCCACGACTAGGGAGGCATTCTGCGTCGACATCTGCTCCATCTTGGGGCGCAGCTGGCGTACGATGCGCGGGGCTATAAACATCATGAACAGGGCGAAAGCCACGGCCTCACCGGTGAGCACGCTAAGATGTAGCCACGCGACCCCGTTTCCAGAGGCAGCTCCAGCCACCACGGCAAGCACCAGCATGCCCAGCACGTCGTCAAATACCGCGGCACCTAAGATGATTCTGGCCGTGCGCGTCGAAAGCACATGCATGTCAGCCAGGGTGCGAGCCGTGATCCCGATGCTTGTAGCCACCATGGCCGCGGCTACAAACACGGCTTCGACCGTAGTGTCGCCGCGTAGCTTCATGTAGGCGAATCCCAGGACAAAGGGAACCACCACTCCCAATACCGAGACGAGAAGCGCCTTGCGACTTACGCGAATCAGATCACGCGGGCTGGTCTCCAGGCCGGCGCTAAACAGTACGAAAATAGCGCCAATCTGCGCCACCGATCGGAGCGTGTCACTGCCCGGAATCCATCCCAAAGCGTACGGGCCCAGGATGATGCCGGCGAGAATTTCTCCAGGAACCGCCGGCAGAGAGAGCCGCTCGAAGATCTCGCCCAGCATTTTCGTGGTCACGAAAATGACAAATAGCTCGAGCAAAAGCTGCTCTGTTCCAGTCGGGACGGTGGTTTCCATGTCTCATGGCAGAATATGAAAAGGCTAAACAGCACGCAACAAAACTCGTGAGCTGGATTCTCGCTGGCAAATTCCGACCAGAGCCGCTTGTAAATCCCTTCTGGTTCCCAGTCGCCGGGCCGCTACAATGAAGCTGTGGATACGGTGGCCACCTCGAGCCCGGCTAAGGTCGATCGACCGTGGCGCCGGTTTACTCCAAGAGAACGTTTTCTGCTGTGGCTGATTACCTGGACGGGATACATTGCCATTCGTCTTCTCGGGCCGACCATTCGCTTTTCGGTTTCTTGGGAACCGGAGTCTCCGAAGAGTCTCGCCGAGCGGCCGTTTATCTATTCGTTCTGGCATAATTGCATGATTCCGGCGATGTATTGGTGCCGCGAGCTCCAGGTGCGGGTGATGAGTAGCGACAGCTTCGATGGGGAATATACCGGGCGAATCATGCAGAAGTTTGGATTCGTCAAGATTCGTGGTTCGAGCTCAAAAGGGGCGATTCGGGCCCTGCTCGGAATGCGCCGTGAACTCGAGCGGGGCTGGACCGTAGCTTTCACCATTGATGGACCCAAAGGGCCTCGCTATATCGCAAAACCGGGGCCGGTCACGCTGGCCCGTACGACCGGGGCTGCCATGGTGGTTTTTCATATTGCGCTTGATCGCTGCTGGACTCTCTCGACCTGGGACGGATGCATGATCCCCAAGCCCTTCTGTCGGGCTCTCATGCGAGTGAGCCGCGCCTTGCCGGTCCCTCCTGAGGGCGATGGAGATGTTTTTCTTCACCAGCTGCAGGCGTCGCTTGACCGGGTGCGGATTTTCGCCGAACAAAATGTTGACAAAGTGGGAAGCCCGCACTTTCCCTATTCCCGCAACAATCGCGAAGAGCACTCCTAGCGCGTCCTTGCAAGTGTAGCTTTGCTAAAATTTGCTGGTCATGTCTGCCAGCCTGCTGGATGGAGCCCGCATCGCTACGCAAATACGGCAGGAAGTCACGGCCGAGGTGCAGTCGCTTCTTAGGACCGGGTTGCGCCCGGGTTTGGCCGTGATTCTGGTCGGCAAGAACCCCGCGTCTGAGGTCTATGTTCGTGGCAAGGTAAAAAGCTGTCAGGAGGTGGGCCTCTACAGTGAGAAGCACACGCCAAGCGAACAGGTGAGCACCGAAGAGCTACTGAGTTTGGTCGCTGAACTCAATGGTCGTGATGACATTGACGGCATTTTGGTGCAGCTGCCCTTGCCCCCGCAGGTCGACAGCAGGCGAGTTCTCCTGGCAGTTGATCCCGTCAAAGACGTGGATGGCTTCCATCCCATGAACGTTGGGAGGCTATCGACCCAACGTCCCGGCTTGGTTCCGTGCACTCCGCTGGGAATCATGGAAATGCTGCGGCGTAGCGGCATCGAAGTTGCCGGGCAAGAGGCAGTAGTGGTCGGGCGTAGCGATATCGTCGGCAAACCGATGGCCATGCTTCTTGTGAATGCCAATG
>JAFAPG010000675.1 GCA_019247235.1 Acidobacteriota bacterium | reverse complement strand
TGCGGTGTCAAAATCCCATATCACCTTGCCATCGCGCGCATTGTAAGCCCGGAGATGGCCGTCGAGCGAGCCGGCAAATACGACTCCAGGAATTACCGTGGGCGGCGCCATCTGCGCCGCGCTACACCCAAAAGCACCATGGCAAGCGGGCGGCGGTGGTTGTGAGTGCCAGATTTGCCTTCCCGTCAAGAGATTGAGAGCGAATAGTCCGCCGCCAAGAAGGGGATTTTGATCGTCGTAGTCGGAAAGCGGAAAATAGGCCCGCTGATGATCGATCGCTCCCCCCCACTGAATCCCTCCCAGGGGGCCGCCGTGGCCCAGCCGGGTTTTCCATAACACCCGACCGCGCTCGTCGGGGTCGAGCGCGTAAACAAAACCGGATTTTTGCCCCACCACCACCACATCATGGCCGCTCGGCAATGTCCGAAGCATGGGCGGCGAACCAAAATCATAGTCGTCGCCTCGCTGCTGCGGGCAATTGTCCTTCTGCTCGGCGACGCATCCGCTATTCCACAGGTCTTTGGGAGTGAATTGCTGTGTCCAGAGCCTCTCGCCGGAATTCATGTCCAACGCCAAAATCGCATCCGATGTCGCCGTGGCGGGATAAGAGTAGTTATTCCCGGTAGCGACATAAATCGTATGTCGTTTAAAGTCTGCCGTCGGCGGGGACCACACCGACGCGCCTGACGGCCCCCAATATTGCACTCCCAGGGAGTTCTTGCGAGTTGCTTTGGGTGTATCGCTGATGGTGTAGGTCTTCCAAATTTGTCTTCCGGATGCGCTGTCAAGAGCCACCAGGCTGCCGCGAAACGTGCAGCAAGGATAATGCGGATCGGCGGCCGCTCCCTCCTCTCCAGAAGAAATGGGTACGTAAAGAACCTTGCCTACGAGCAACGGGGAGCCGGTGATCCTGGCTGCGGGATGCGCTTCCGGATGGAGCTTCCAAAGCACCGAGCCATCGGCAGTATTCAACGCGTAAACGTATCCATTGGTGTCACCAAAAAACAATGCGCTTCCCTCATTGTTGACCGAAATTGCCGTCTTCACCGTCGCCGACGCTCGGAATATCCACCAGGTGCAGCCGGTTGCCGCGTCAAGAGCGTAGACGGTTCCATCTTCGCTGCCTACGAACAGCTTTCCCGCGAACGAGGTCGGCTGACCGAAGGTGGCCGCAGCCCCGGGGAAACCAAAAGCCCACTTCAGCTTAAGATGTTTTACTTGTTCGAAGTCCAGTCCTGCCGTCCTAGCAGATTGAAAGCGAGTGTTGTGCAGGTCCGCGCCCCAACCCGACCAAATCGGAGGATGGGCGGGAGGATCCAGATCCCGGGGGCAGTAACCGGTCATCTGGGCCAGCGTAGTCGCATCCGACTTGCCCAAGTATTCGGCCAAGGCGGCTTTCTCATCTTTACCCAAGGATTTGGCTTCCCACTTCATCCGTCCCGACTCGAGGGCAGCTAGGATCGCGCCCTTTGACATTTCTCGAAGAGCCTCGGGTTCGGGTGCACGCATATCGTTGCCGTCGCGATGACAGCTGGCGCATCGTCGCGCGAATATGGCGCGAGCATCCACGGGTAAATGCCTTGGTTTTTGGGAACAGCCCCAGAGGACGATCAGCCCAGCCGCGAACAGCAACAACGTCAGATAAGAATTGCCAATAAAACCCAACACCCGTTTCAAGTTCGCAGCTCCGGAGGACTGGGGTCGCAATACTCAAAGATGCGGCGCAAGCTCGGCACTGTGCGAGGAATACGTAGAGAAACGTAAAGCTTCTTGACGGCTAACATCGTTCTGACCTCTGCCTTTCCGCCGCAGTGCTCGGTCAAGAATACCAGGAAAGATGATGAAACTCGGGAACTGGTTGGCAGACAACATCCGGAGGACTGAGCTGACTGTAAAGTGGCTCCTGGGCGCGACCGGTGAGCACCCATTCCTGACACTGTGCAGAATCGATAGTTGCAAAATTTTTCCTCTGCCAGAAGACCCTTGTCAGCAAAGGACTACCAGGCGCGA
This sequence comes from Acidobacteriota bacterium, assembly GCA_019247235.1. Classification (GTDB taxonomy): domain Bacteria; phylum Acidobacteriota; class Terriglobia; order Terriglobales; family Acidobacteriaceae; genus Gp1-AA145. Next base: position 1,945 of record JAFAPG010000675.1, on the reverse strand, counting down.
AATGTTTCCAGCTCACGACGATCGTGGAGCTGGTTTTTTTGTTCACGTCGCAATTGTTCCAGGCGTAAGCCGATTGCCTTTTGTAATCTCGACTGGTCGTCGCTGCAAAGAGAAACGAATCGGAATGGCTGCAGCTCCCAGCACACCGGACCCAACATTTCGGCAACCGCTAACACCGAGCCCGCTTGCGTGAGGAACATCAATTTGGCCACGGCACCCTGATTGAGAGGCCGCTGCAAAAGCAGTAGTCCGCCGGTTATAGAGACAACCTGGAGCTTCCCAGAAACTCTCGCGCCATCGCTAAAGCGTAGAACCACGGGGATAATCTCGGCAAACCTGGCGCGCTCAGGCCGTTGACGAGCCGTATTTTGAGGCGCGAACGGCATGCTGCCATTAGTATGGAGCTCGCGTAGATTTCTGGGCAGATTACCGAAGGGCATCTAGCCAGCGGGTAAATGGCCTCTTTCGACTAGGCCGTCTTTATTGAACCGGGCGCCATCCTGATATGCTTTCGCTACCGGAACGATATGGCATCGGAAGAATTCTCTTCCAGGTGTAGCCATCAGCGGCAGTTGATCTTGGCCACCAGAGTTTCGCAAGCCTGCGCTTTTCGCCTATCATCGTTTCGAGCCAGCTAGTTGCTGGTTGTTCGCTTGAAAGCTATGGCGACTGATTCCTTCTCGCGACGCAACTTTTTCAAGTTACTGGGATCGTCTGGCCTGGTCGCTGCCGAGGGGCTGGCGCAAGCGCAAAGCGGAGTCGTTCCCGCCCAACTTTCGCATGAACAAATGGGTGAGGCACGGCAGGCCCCGTCCGATCGGGAGCGGCGCCTAAAGTGGTGGCACCAAGCGCGGTTTGGCATGTTCATCCACTGGGGCCTATACAGCCTGGTTGGACAGCATGAGTGGGTGATGGAGAATGAAGGTATTCCAGTGCCCGAGTACGAACTGCTGGCCCAACACTTTATTCCTCAACCCAATGTCGCGCGCCAGTGGGCGCAGCTGGCCCGCCGCGCGGGCCAAAGATACATGGTGATGACCAGCAAACATCATGAAGGCTTCTGCATGTGGGATACGAAGATGACCAACTATTGCGCCGCCCAACAGGGTCCCAAGCGCGATCTGGTACGTGAATTCGTCGAAGCAGCTCGCGAAGAAGGCATACGAGTCGGCTTGTATTATTCCCTCATGGATTGGCATCATCCCGACGGAGCACGCTGTGCGACCGATGAGGCTGCACGAAACCGTTTTGTTGATTACACCCACGGCTTGATCCGCGAGCTAATGAGCAACTACGGCAAGATCGACATCCTCTGGTATGACGTACGCTGGCCACTCAACGCTGAACAGTGGCGCGCAAAAGAGATGAACCAGATGGTTTTCAGTCTGCAGCCCGACATTATCGTCAATGATCGAAATGGTTTGCCAGGCGATTTCTCAACCCCCGAGCAGCGCATTGAAGCACCCAAAAACGCCGTCTCCTGGGAGACCTGTATGACCCTGAATGACAGTTGGGGATATCAGAAATCGGACGACAATTGGAAGTCAGCCAAAACCATTGTGCGCAACCTAGTCCAGTGCTCCCAGGATGGAGGAAATTATCTTCTCAACATAGGTCCCAAAGCCGACGGTTCGGTGCCGGAAGAATCCATTCGCACTCTCGAGAGGGTTGGCGATTGGCTCCATCGCAATGGTGAGGCCATCTATGGGAGTGAAGTTTGTCAGGCAGACCGGGGGAGATTTACCGGTTACACCCGTAAAGGAAACACGCTTTACCTTCACGTTCACTTTTGGCCAGCGGACACACCCGCCGAGAGATGGTTGGCTTTCTACCGCCCCGCCTCGGTAATTGCCATGGGTGGGCTGCGAACTCGCGTTAAATCTGCCCGCCTGCTGGTCTCAGGAAAGCCTCTCGCCTTCGAGCAGAATGAATTAGGACTGCGCTT
>JAFAPG010000630.1 GCA_019247235.1 Acidobacteriota bacterium | reverse complement strand
GGGGGATAGGGAGAATCCGTTGCTGCTGCTCAAGTTCTTGGCGTCCAGCGGTGCCGCCTGCAGTTGCCGCGCCATCAACCACCATCGCCTGGCCGGAAAGCCATTCGGAATCGTCGCTGGCGAGAAATAGCGCCATTTTCGCAATATCCTCAGGATGTCCCGCGCGCGGGATCGGCTGCGCTTGCGACAAGCGCTCTTCAACCAGCGGTGCGAGGCTCGGTTGTGTACGAGTAAAAATCGGCGTGTTTATCCCGCCGGGGCAGATGCAATTCACGCGTATACGATCCTTGCCCAGCTCAACTGCGGCGGAACGCGTCAGGTTCACAACTGCGGCCTTCGCGGCACAATACGGATGGAGGCCTGGATAGCCGCGCAATCCGGCAATTGACGCGGTCGAGATAATCGAGCCGCCGCCGCGCTTGCGCATTTCAGGAATGGCGTACTTCATCCCCAGAAAAACACCACGCAGGAGCACCGCGAGCGAGCGATCCCAGTTCTCGACCGTGATTTGCTCCAACGGTCCTAATGCACCACCCAGACCGGCATTATTGTAGATGATGTCGAGTCCACCGAACTCCTGGACCGCGCGCGCGACCATAGCCTTTACTTCTGCTTCGGCGGTCACATCGATTTTGTTGAACAGGGCTCGCCCGCCGTTCTCTTTGCATTCCCGCACCGCAGCCTCGCCTCCCTCGACATTCAAATCGCCAATTACGACAGCCGCGCCTTCGCCTGCGAACAGAACCGCCGTGGCGCGGCCGATCCCGCTTGCCGCGCCGGTGACTATTGCTACTTTGCCATCAAGTTTACCCATTGTTCACTTACTCCACTTCTTCAAGTCTAATCCCGTTTGTCCCTGCTCTATAATTGAGTTTCACCATAAAAGCTAGTTGCATTTCTCCGCAGTATAGTGTCCTGAAAGTGACTTCACAGCTTGTAGAGCATCTGGGCGCTCAATCCAACGCTCCTGATTTGTCATTCCCGCGCGCGTTGGCTGCCGCGCGCGAGGAATCCCGAATTCTCTTAAAGTCAGCCCGGGGCCGGGACGTTGAGCATCTCGAGTTTGTTGGCCAGTTATCGTCACAATTGATGGCAAGTTATCAGGTAAATATAGGCTCGTTCTGCGCCTGCAAAGACCGGGATTCCTCGCGCGCCAGACACGCGCGGGAATGACAAACGCGCAACTCAGTATCTAAAGGTATTACGGTACACTTTACTAAACTGTAGTTACCAATTTACCGCCCTTTCGTACTCAGCTTGCGTGGATATGGCACCTCAACTCTGGCCACGAATAAAATTAAAGTTATACTGAAACTGCATCAGCAAAATGCTCTTGCCTTTGAACACGCCGCCAGCATAGGCACTGAATCGGTCGTTGCTCAAAATGCCAATGTACTGCAGCGTGATAAAATATTTATCGGTCCACGGGGGAGTGAGTGTCACACTAGGAAATAACTCCCAGGTGTTGCCATCTGGATTGTAGATGCCAGTGAGTGTCGATACGATTGCACCCCACCACCAGCTGGTGCTTACGCTCAGTAGCAGGTTCTCCTCGTTGTGGCGCCATCGTTCTGCATAGCCGCCATAGACGATGTCTCTATTTGGGCTGAGGATAGTATAGTTATTCCATTCGAAATTGACCGTGGCATTTCCGGTGCTTGTCAACCATGGGACCGCCATGCTGTCCATATCAAGCGCGAGCAGGGTGTTAATTGTACTGGAGTAAACGACAGCATTGTGGCGCGCAGGACTGATAGTGTTGAATGGAGTGCGGTCCTGCCATACGGCCTCGCTCCTTAAAACGAACGGAAAATCGGAGAGCAGTATCGGTGCCAGGTAGACCGGACGGTTCAGCGTCACGCCGATGTCATTGAGTTGTGGATAGCGCATCTGCAGCAATTGTCCCGATGCCGGGTTACCTTGGACGAAGGAGGTCGGGTTGAGCTGATGGCCATGCCAGTACATCGTCGTGACTTCAGTATTCTCTGCCAATGTATGCAGGCGCAGGCCTTCAACCGAATTAGCCCATTGGTCCGCTGGCAGCGTCCAGTCCTGGAAAGGCGACACCAAGTCGGTAATCTGTGGAAAGGCCGCCTGTGCGCCGGACGAAGTACCAGCCGCGGTCATGAATGGATATGGATAAGCGTCAAACCGGCCGCCGCTGGGCGGCAGCAGGTTAACGGCCCCAGCGACGCTATACTGTCCGCTGTAACGCCGGTCGGCGTAATTGACGCTTGTATAAAGCGGTTGCCATGCCGGACCCCATACTCCCTCGACAAAATTGCTGCTGAATGGTCCCCATCGATGCAAGCTGAGGATTGGATGTACCATCCACAAGGGCAATCGAGATTGCTCCAGGTTGGCGAAGCCAAAATTCCAGCTGAGATCTTGCGGATTGATTACATCACCCACCCGGAACGCGATTGATTCTCCCCAGGTAACAATCTGGTGACCTAGGAACAGCGTCAGCGGGCCGGTGGTATTTCTCCAATAGGCATCGCGAATGTCGTAGCGGTTGTAAAAGTCCGACTGACTCTTGTCGTAGACCAGATCGGGGCCGGCAATATTATGCGCTTCCCAGGGATAGGGCGGCTCGTACACGCCCCAGAATCGAAGGAACCATGAATTGTCGCCATCCAGGAAGTAGTTGAAATCTAACTGAAGCAAATTGCGCTCAACGGCGAGGGAATTGGCGCCGTGATGCTCGCCGGCGGACCTGCCAAAGTTAGTGAGGGCTGAGGAGTTCGCCCACATTCCTGAGGTTGTCTGCAAATAACCCGTCAGCGACAGCCCGCGCAACCATCGCCACGAACGGCTGACATCCACCAAAGGAGCGTTGCTGCCGAGCCAAAGACTGTCGCCGAACCGTTGATGCTGGGGAGGGTTCGTGTTGAGTTCTTGAGCAATACTGGCGCTAGTAATTCCCAGAATACACGCCAGTGTAGCAATCGGCGCCAAGCCGCCGGCGGGCCAATGTTTCCGTTGGGCCCGTTCTCGCATCTTGTGCCACATCGACGCAAGCTTCAGTGAATGGGATGCATGCTATTGCATGATCTTCATTAAGCCTTCAGGACTGGCATAACGGCTGATATCGAGATATCCAGCGGTTGAACACTCGCCGTCGAGACAGGAGCGCAAGTAGGGTGATACGGTTACGTGCCTATTCCGAAAATTTACCAGGAGCCCGATATATGGCCCGGCCAGTAGTTCGGCCAAGTCGCCGCCAGGTGCTGGAATTGGGACTGGGTACAGAAACACCAACTGAGTCTTCGATAGCTTTCCAGGCGAGTTGTAGAGGTCGAGTTCGCCCGCACCAAAGTAGTTCTCTTTGTCTACGTACATTACCCTATCGCTGTAACAGTAGCCCTTGGCGAATTGGGGTAATCGCTTCAGCGAAAGCACATAAGTATCTCGCAACTCCCATTTGCCCATTGCCGGTTTGGGGAATGGCACAACTCCTTCGCCTCCCGGATAGTAATAGCGTCCGTCCAGTTGGGTAGGAGTGGCCGGAGATTCAAAGCTCTCAGGACGGGCATGCTCGAGCGCGAGGATTTTCTTCTCGCCCAAATAATCTATCTGAAACAATTGGGGCAGCCCCGGAGGACCGCCGTTCTCGTCGTCAATCAAGTAGTCGCTGCCGAAGACCGGAGCGCACCTTGCCGCCTGCGACAACCGCAGCGACTTCCGCAACGTGGGTACATACTCGTAAAGCTCGTCCAGCTTCGTGGGATCGCTGGGTATCAGATCCAGAATAGCAGAGTACTTGCCCTGTTCGGGTGCTAACTGCTCTTCAAATCGGGCGAAATAGTAGGGCACTCCGTCCGGAATGGTATGGGGATAATCAACGTCGCTGAGATAATCGAGTTGCGAATCAACTGCCCGAACTTCCGAGGTCTGGGTCATGTTGCCGAAGCGATCAAGGGTGTACGAGAAGCCGGGGGCGGACTGAACCCTGGGCTGATAACGATAGTAGGCGTTCCAGAAAATCCGCTGACCAGCGAGCATCGGGTCTCCTTCCAGTGGATGAGGAAAAGGAAGGCCGGCCACGTACCCGATCGGAACGTAGCCGCCCGTCCAACTTCTGACCAGCCTGACTCGATTTGAATACTCGGCCGTATCCGCCAGATAGCGCCGCGGCAGCGGAATCGGAATAGTTGATCCTACCTCCAACCGCAGGTCCTTGGGCAGTTGCCAGAAGTGCTTACCTTCGAACAGTTCGATCAAACCCTCCGACATAAACTGCCGGTATTGTTCCCAGTTCTGGTGGGTTATCGTCGTCCCTGGCGGGATAGTGGCTTCAACCGGCGAAGGTGCTGTAATTGCTCGAGCGGGGCTATGAAGCTCTAGCCAAGCCAGTAGAAAGGCGAAAGAAAAGAGAATAATTTTCTGTTTTTGCATGGCGCTGCGCCGACCAGACTGCCTATTGTAACGCAGCCTGACAATTGTCAAAAAAATCACGGCCATCGTGTGAACCG
>JAFAPG010000481.1 GCA_019247235.1 Acidobacteriota bacterium | reverse complement strand
GGATCGCCGCAGAGACAGATCCTGCCACGAAGAAAGCAGCTCTGCGACAGTTGGTGCTGAACGACCTGCTGAGGGGCCAGCAGACGGATCTTGTTACTGATCTGGCGTCCTACAAGGCGGCTGGAGGAACCGATTTCACTTACACTCCGCAGCCCCCCACCACAAAGAACACGGCTCCAGGAGCAATTGCCACCATTCCCGGTCCGCTCCCTGCCTTTGCCCGAATGGCGGCTCTATCGCCTGACTTAGCTCCGGAGGAATTGCTGCCCGCATTGGCGCGCAACATAGTGACCAACGGTTATGAGGCTTCCGGTAACGAATCGCTGCAGCAAACCGAGTATCTCCGCTTAGTTGTTCGTTATCTGGCTCAAGCGCGCGAGCTACAAGCTATGGCTGGCACCGGTCGCAAGATTGTCGTGCCCAACTGTGACAGCGATCAAACGGGAGCACTGCTGAAAGCGCTGGGCTACCGCATGCGCGGCTCCTGTGGCGGCGACATCGTTCTCGAAACGGTGAATCCCACACGCGCTTTTCTCACCGTCGATTCCGGGTTTCCTCTGGCGTTACTCGAGGCTGAGCTTCGAGCAAACCATCGCTTCGAGTTGCCGTACGCGCCCACTCAGGTCCCCGTGCTCTACAGCACCGATTACTGGCTGCAGGCACTCGGCCGGAGCAATCAAACCGAGTTCATCGATGCATTTCTGGCCGACCCCTCATTGTGCCGGCTCTATTTGGGACTCTCTCATCTCGATCGCGCAACCGCAGAAGCCCTCCGCCGGCAAGCACCTCCGGCACGACTGAAGACATACGCCCACGTGCTGGATTTCTTTGGCGGAATGTTCCAGGTGAAGAACGGTGCGGCAGTGACGCCCGGCCCAGCCCGCATTTGGGCGAGCATGGTAGGCGCTTCACCGAGCAATCCGGGACCATTTTTCGAGAAGCTGATTTCTACCGATGATGGCTGGCTTGCCAGTTTTTACGATGCCGTCTCGCGAATTGATGGAAGCGCGGCCGCTGCTTATATCGAGCAGCCTGAGCGTTTGAAGAAGCTTTACGACGCGCTCCGAGGCAAGATTACAAGCCCTGGTCCGGCGCGGCCGGTATTCCGGTCGAGTACCGAGCTGATGCTGCTTACCACCTCTTTGCGGGTGGGGCCGGACGGACAGATTCGAATTCCCGGAAATCTGGAAGTATGGCGAACACTTTTCCTGAAGCATCCCCACGGCAAGTACGACGCCAAACTTACGCGCTCGGCGAACTCTTGGCGGACCAACGATGACCTGCTGGAAGCATTGTTTGCATTAAGCCGCAAGACGGTCGAGAACGAGCCGCTACGTATTTTCCTGGCCCTGAACGACATCGATCGGAATCGTGCGAAGCCGGTTTCGGCGGCACTGGTGGGACGCCTGATCGCGCAATTCCGCGCCTATGGATCGCAATACAACGTTTTTGCCGATGCGCCAGGCCTAAGCGAAACAGCGATCAACCACTATCTCGACGAGTGCTCCGACATATCGACTATTCGAGATTCTCTCTTGCGTGCAGACACTGCCGGAACCCTGCAAGCCGCCGTGGAACTATGGCGCATTTTTGTGGTGCGTGGCCAAATCGACCTTGCGGCGCAGGAGGACTCGTTTGCGAAGCTGATCGGTCCATACGGTCACATCCGGCAGCATGCAGAGATGTTCGATGCCGGTCGCGCGAGTATCGAAGCGCTGCTGACCGCCACTGGATCGGGAACCGAATCAGCCTCTCCGCAGCTCCGAATTGCGGAGCTTCTGGTCGGCAAACATCGTAGCCCGAGCGAGACTGCGCCATTTTCACCGTCCGATCACTTCCTGCGTGTTTACGACGCGCAGCGGTTGATTTCGTTCGATACCTTTTTTGCCATCACTGCCGGTAAGGGAGCTCCCGACCCAAAGGTGGTGAAGAGTTTGACCGTGCAGTTAGACCGGATAGCCGAGGCCGATTCTACGCGCAACACGCTCTCAACGGAAGAACGCAACGCGTTCAGCCCCGGCTATTGGAGCAGCCGGCATGTCGAGCAGGAACGTAAATTCAATCTGGATAA
>JAFAPG010000463.1 GCA_019247235.1 Acidobacteriota bacterium | reverse complement strand
AAGCAGCATGGAAAGAGGCTGGGCGGCGGGAGGCTTTAAGGCAGTCGTGATTTATAAGGTCAGCGAAGGAGGCAAAGCTCGAACGCTCGAGGTGGAGCGCACCGAAAACGGCTGGGCCTTGCGACTAGACGCTCGCGAGATCAAGCTTGATGTCGAGCGCATCAGCCCTGACACGCTGTCGATCATTCGGGAGGGAGAATCTTTCACCGTGTGGCGGACGCAAAACGGAGAGATGGTTGTCGGACGCCGCCTATACGAGGTCTCAATCCGAGACCCACGCTCCTGGCGTGAGCGCCAGCAAGCAAGCCGGAAAACTGAGGGGGCTGAGAACCTGTCCTCGAGCATGCCGGGAAAGGTGGTGCGTCTGCTCGCGCGCGAAGGCGACAAGGTGCTGGCCAATCAGGGCGTTCTGGTAGTGGAAGCTATGAAGATGCAGAACGAAATCCGCTCTCCCAAGGCGGGTATACTCAAACGCCTGCGCGCCGCGCCGGGCATGACGGTAAACGCAGGAGAGGTATTGGCGGTGGTTGAGTGAGCGCCTGCCTGCCTAATGAGACGAGCCCGTGGTATCTAGCACCTGTTGCGCATAGAAGTTCTCCACCTTCGCCTGATCCCGCATGACCTCTTCGTAAGCGGTCTTGAGCAACTGTTCGCGATGCCCCTCGAGCTGCTTACGGATCTCTTGCTCCACCCGTGGATCAGAAACATCGCGCTGTCCGGCAGGTTCGACGGCAATCAGTTTAACGATGCGGAATTCAACCGGCTGCCCATGATCGAGCACGGTGATCATGGGGCTGAATTGTCCCGGCTTAAGCCGCAAAATACTTTCGCGGGTGGCGTTATCGGTCTGCTTTAACGCCGACTCGGGAACAATTCCCAGATCTCCCCCGTTCGCGGCCGTCGAGCTGTCCTCCGAATATGTCATGGCCACGGAGGCGAAAGCCTCCCCGGCTTCGAGGTGGGCGACAATCGCCTGCATCTTTTTTCGCGCCTCGGCTTCGTTGCGGGCTTTAGTTCCCGAGGCTGGGCCTTGCTCGGGAGCCGGGGTGACCACGATGTGGGCGAGATGATAGCGCGGCTCGATGAGGTTGAACTCCGCTTTGTGTTGCTTATAGTAATTGGCGACATCGTCGGAGGTGATGTTGATCTTCGAGGTGACCTCCTTGTGGAGCACCTTGTCGGCGGTGAGAGTGCGGCGAATCTCGCGCTTAAAATCATCCACGGTGAGCTTCCGCTCATCCAGCCATTGCTTGAACTGCTGCGGGTTATAGGGGGAGCGCGCCTCGTTGAGCTTGCGTTCGATCTCCTCGTCGGTGGCGAGTAGGCCCAGTTTTTCCGCCCGGCGCATGAGAATTTCATTTTCAATTAACTCGTCGAGAATGCTTAATCGCAAGCTGATCGCCTGTTCTTCGCCAAGCGGCTGGTTTGATCCGGCCATCTGGTTGTGAAAATATTTTTCTAGATCGGCCCGATAGATCTTCCGCCCATCAACGATAGCGGCCACCTCTTCGGCGGAAGGCTTCAGATCACAAGCGCCGAGCAAGCTTGCCAGAATCAGCAGGAACACGACAGAAATAGGCCGCGAACTCAAATCACCCTCCCTGGGGCATGGTGTTAACGCGGAATTTTCGGATCATCGCTCCGCTCCGAGGCGGCAGCCGAAGCCGGGCGAGCGCGAGACGAAGGCAGCGGCACGCCCGCTTGCTCCAGGGCGCTATCGAGGACGGCTCGAATTTCCGAGATGGGGCGGACGCCGTCGAGCTTTTGTCCATTGACAAATACCGTGGGCGTCCCATTTACGCCGAGGGCATCGCCTTCTTTAAGCGATTGCATGACCGTCTCGGCTTTCTGCGCCTTGAGGCAGGAGTCCAGTTTTGAGTTATCCAGCTTAAACTTATCAGCGTCAGCGAGCGCCGTGTGGTCGAGTGCGGCGAACTGGTTCTCTAGCCCCTTTTGCGCACTGACCACGTCCCGATGCGCGTGCACGTAATCGACAAAATCCCAATAAGCGTCGCTATTTTGCGCCCCCAGACAGTTGGCATCGACGGCGGCATGGATCGCCCAAGGGTGGCCGTCCAAGGGGAAATCCTTGTACAGGAACGCAACGCGGTCGCCGTATTCATTTAAAAGCGCGGGAAACAGAGTCTTGTGCATATCCGCGCAATAGGGACACTGAAGGTCGTCATAGCTTATGACTTTGACTTTGGCACTAGCATTGCCTCGGACTGGACGTCCTTCGGTACTGATCTTTTTCATTACTTCGAGGTAGGGATCCTTGCTGAGGTCCATCCTAGTCATTCGGAGCAGAGTTTTTTGGTCCTTTGAAATCAGAAATTCGTAGGTGTTTTTCTGACCATCGCCCTCGAAGGTCACGCTGAGCGTGTCGTAGTTTGGGAACTCACTCGGGTGAGGCGAGGAGAGAGCGAGCTTTACCGTGGGCGGCACACTGTAGGTGACTCGCAGCTGGCGTTCAATGCGTTGCGCCAGTTCCTGCGGGGGGAGTTGCGCCGAACAGCCGAGCGAGATCAACGAGAAGAAAAGGATCGTTCGCCGGCAGCAAGACACCAGAAACCGTCTACACATTTCTAATCATTCGTGATTATCTCATAACCATAGAGGGAGAACGGCCCCGGGCCGGCGATTTGGCCGCACCGCCCGTCAATTTCCAGGCAAGCGAGGCGGGCCTGCTTTAACGCGAATTCTTCGAGGTGCTCGACATGAATACAGGCTTTCTCTGCTTGCTCACCGTATCTCTCAGCACTCTCCTACTTGCCGTCAGTCTGCAGCGAAAGGAGGCGGGAGACATGGCATCTCAAAGGTCGCACACACGAACACGAGCTGAAGCCAAGATTACGGTTCAGAGCTCTCAAGCCAAGCCTTACGACGAAACCGCAGGTCCTACATTGATCGAGATCCAACTACAAGAAACGTTTAGCGGAGACATGGAGGGCGAGTCACCAGTTCGGGCATTCGAGGTCCTACATCCTGATCGATCTGCCCGCCTCATCAGCATGCAGCGATTCAGAGGAAAACTGGGCGGACGCCAGGGCACCTTCGTACTGCAAGGTTCAGAAATCGTAGAACATGGCAGGATTAAGGCGACCTGGTCCGTCGTACCTGGCTCGGGCACAGGCGATCTTTCCGGGTTGTGTGGGGAAGGTGGATTTGAGGGCGACTTTGGAAAAGGCTCCAATGGATGGCTGGAATATTGGTTTGATTGAGGTCGTTTACGAAGTTGTTCGAGAACGGCGGGCGGTCGACCTCGGGCAAGGACCACTCCTCTTCACCGCTTTCGCCGGAGTTACCACAACCGGAACACCTGGGTCACATCTCGGAGCGCGCCGGGGATCATGCTGGCCGGCGGCTACTCGCAGAAAGGCCAATCTGGTCCGGGGACAGCAGTTGGTTCATCGAGCCAGAACGGAAGCCCTCTAGATCCAGAGTCACAAATTTAAAGCCCAGGGCTTTGAAGATACGAGTAAATTCGCTCGCCATCTCTGACGTGAGCGCGCGCGGCATCTCTTGTCGGTCGATCTCGATGCGAACCGTGTCACCGTGATGACGCACGCGGAATTGGTGGAAGCCCAGCCGCCGCAATTGATCTTCACCCCGCTCTACCGTACCGAGAGCTTCTCGGGTTACGGCGTGGCCATACTCGATGCGCGAGGAAAGACACGCCGACGCTGGCTTGTCCCATAGGCGTAGCCCAGACTCCTGAGCCAGAGCGCGAATCTCTTCTTTCCTAAGCCCGGCTTCAAGCAGCGGTGCCAATACATGGTGCTCGCGCGCCGCCCGCTGGCCGGGACGAAAATCCCCTTGATCATCGAGATTGACCCCATAGGCAATGGTTTCAAACCCGTGTGTCTGCCCAAACTGCTCCATCGCGAAAAATAGCTCATCTTTGCAGTGAAAACAGCGCGCGCCATCGTTGCGAACATACTCCTCGCGTTCGAACTCATGAGTGGGAATGATCTC
>JAFAPG010000933.1 GCA_019247235.1 Acidobacteriota bacterium | reverse complement strand
ATCGGGGCTACTCCGCCGCCTGGCGGGGGGCGGCGGCGCGGTATTGCTCGATGCGTCGGATCATTTCCGGGCGGAAATGCCGGATCAGCCCCTGCACCGGCCACGCTGCGCCATCGGCAAGCGCGCAAATCGTGTGCCCTTCGATCTCGTAAGAGACTTCGAGCAGCGTATCGATTTCCTCGACCGAGGCGTTGCCGGCAACCATCCGTTCCATGACCCGCCAAACCCAGCCGAGTCCTTCTCGGCACGGTGTGCACTGACCGCAGCTCTCGTGTTTGTAGAAGGCGGATAGTCGTGCGATCGCGCGTACGATGTCGGTCGATTTGTCCATTACGATCAGCGCCGCGGTGCCGAGACCGCTTTTCTGCGCAACCAGGCTGTCGAAATCCATCAACACGTCGTCGCATACCGACTTTGGCAGAACCGGGGTCGACGACCCGCCCGGGATCACCCCCAGCAGATTGTCCCAGCCGCCGCGCACCCCGCCGGCGTGGCGCTCGATCAGCTCGCGCATAGGGATGCTCATCGCTTCCTCGACGTTGCACGGCTGCTCGACATGGCCGGAGATGCAGAAAATCTTTGTGCCGGTGTTACGCGGTCGCCCGATCCCGGCAAACCAGGACGCGCCCCGCCGCAAAATCTCTCCGGCGGTTGCAATCGTCTCGACGTTGTTGACGGTCGAGGGGCAGCCGTAGAGACCGACCTGCGCCGGAAACGGCGGCTTGAGTCGCGGCATGCCCTTGCGCCCCTCAAGGCTTTCGAGCAGAGCCGTCTCTTCGCCGCAGATGTAGGCGCCGGCCCCGCGGTGCAGATATAGTTCCATGTCATAGCCGGAGCCACAGGCGTTCTTGCCCAGGAGCCCCGCCGCGTAGGCCTCGTCGATCGCGGCCTGCAGATGCTGCGCTTCCTTGTAGAATTCGCCGCGGATATAGATGTAGGTCGCGTTCACCGCCATTCCCGCGCCGGCCAATAGACATCCTTCAAGCAGCCGATGGGGGTCGAAACGCAGGATGTCGCGGTCTTTGCACGTGCCGGGCTCGCTCTCGTCGGCATTTACGACGAGATAGCACGGCCGGTCGCTTTGCTTCGGCATGAAGGACCATTTGAGCCCGGTCGGAAAACCCGCGCCGCCGCGACCCCGCAGCCCTGATTCCTTGACCTCGTTGACGATCCAATCGCGGCCCTTGTGGATCAGCTCCTTGACGCCGCTCCACACGCCGCGCTTGCGCGCGCCGGCAAGTCGCCAGTCATGCTCTCCGTACAGGTTTGTGAATACGCGGTCCTGGTCAGCGAGCATCTGTGGCCTCGCCTCCGCCGACCGGCTCCTCGATCAGCGTCGTCTTGCCGCGCATCGGCATCGAACCCTTTCGGCCAGCAACCGAACCCGGCGGCGGCGGCGCACCTGAGCGCAGCATCTCGATCAATGTCTCGGTCGCGGGACCGTCGAGGTCCTCGTAGAAATCGTCGTTGACCTGCAAGATAGGCGCGTTCACGCAAGCGCCGAGGCATTCCACCTCAACCAGCGTGAACAACCCATCTTCGGTGCTGCCGCCGACTTCGATGCCGAGTTTGCCGCGGCAGGCAGCGACAACCGCATCGGAGCCGCGCAGCCAGCACGGCGTCGTCGTGCAAACCTGCAGCAGATAGCGGCCGACCGGCCGCAGGTTGAACATCGTATAAAAGGTGCCGATCTCGTAAACTCGGATCGGCGGCAGACCGAGCAGTCCCCCCACATAATCCATTGCCGCACGCGGCAGCCAACCTCCCTGCTGACGCTGCGCCAGATCGAGCAGCGGCAGCACTGCGCTGGCTTCTCGTCCTTTTGGATATTTGGCGATATGCGCCTGAGCGCGTACGAGATTCTCCGGCGTGAATGCAAAGCTCGACGGCTGTTCGAACGATGGCCCCTCGACAACCTCGCTCATCGGTCGATCTCGCCGAAAACGATGTCCATAGAGCCGATGATCGCAACCAAATCCGCCAGCATATGGCCGCGCGCCATAAACTCGGTCGCTTGCAAAAACGCGAAGCCGGGCGAGCGGATTTTGCATCGGTACGGTCGGTTCGTGCCGTCCGCGACCAGGTAGACGCCGAATTCGCCCTTCGGCGCTTCTACGGCGGTATAGGTCTCGCCGGCCGGCACGTGGTAGCCCT
>JAFAPG010000902.1 GCA_019247235.1 Acidobacteriota bacterium | reverse complement strand
GGAACGTTCCTCCATCGAGTGCTGCACCTACTCCAGGACCACCGAACCCAAATGCTGGTTTCGAGAAATTGCCCAAACGTGATTACGAACTTCATGTGTGGGCAAACTCCCTGCCTGGCTTTTCAAAGATCATGCAGAGAAATTTCGAGATGATGCCGGAGTGTGATTCTGATCTTGCTATCGCAACACAGAATCAAAGCACTCCCCTCGGCAACAAACCACTCGTCGTCCTCAGCACGTCGAACACCATGTCGGGCTACAAGGAAGTTCAGAGAAAGCTTGCAGCACTGTCATCGAATAGCAGGGAGACAGTTGCCGAGAACAGCAGTCATTACATCATGGTTGATCGTCCCGACTTGGTAAACAATGCAATTCACGACGTTGTAGTGGCTGCGCAGAGTCACAGCAGGCTGAAGTAGCGACGCGTAACGATTCGAAGTTGATGAATGTTTCAATCAATAGAAACACAACAATGGCGTCTGAGGCGACCGGATGGTAGCGGATTTATCGCCGTCGCCACCTTCTTATTAGCTTTGGTAATCGCGATAGCAGTGCCGCCTAACGTCGCTAACGCCTTAAGTCACTTCAGCTGGTGGAATCGGTGGGTGGACTGGGTGGATTGAGTGGACTGAGGGCACTTGTAACCGAGGGGAAAAGGATGCTAGTATCGGTTACCGAGGACATACAGCTGAGTAAACCTTCTGATCTCGTGCAGGGCACGTTGGACATGTTGCTACTGAAAATTCTTGCGCTTGAGCCGATGAACGGCTTCGCCGTCAGTCAGCGGTTAAAGCAGGTGTCCGGTGATGTGCTGCAGGTAAGCGACGGATCGCTTTATCCGGCTCTGCATAAGCTAGAACAAGAGGGCTGGATTACAGCCGAATGGAAAACGTCCGAGTATGGTCGGCGCGCAAAATATTATTCTCTCACACGGCTCGGGCGACGACAGCTTGAAAAAGAAGCAGACAACTGGGGCAGGCTCTCGAGCGCCATTTCGCGGGTTATTAAGCTTAACGAGGTGTGAGCGCCGCGCGGAAGGAGGCTGGACATGCGACCGGAGCATTGGCTGTTCACGATTCCACTGCGACTACGGTCGTTGTTTCGCTGGTCGCAGGCGGACCAGGAATTAGAAGACGAGCTGCGCGACCATCTCGAACGAAAAACTGAGGAATACGTCTCACATGGGATGACGCAAGAAGAGGCGCGCCGTCGTGCGCGAATCGACCTGGGCGGTATCGAGCAAACCAGAGAGAAATGTCGCGATGCCCGCAAAATAAATTGGATTCAAGACTTCGTACGGGACTTGCATTTTGGTCTGCGCATGCTTCGGAAATCGCCCGGCTTCACCGCCGTCGCCATCCTCACTCTCGCGCTTGGAATCGGCGCCAACACTGGGATGTTCACTCTTTTAAAAGTGGTGATGCTGCAATCCATCCCTGTTCGCAATTCAAACGAACTTGTCGTTCTGCGCTGGTCGGCGAACAAGCAGCCGCAACACTCGGGCTTCAGCAGCTTTGGAGATTGCCCGTGGAGGAGGTGGACGAATGAATTTTCCGGCGGTTGCGTGTTCACCTACCCGATGTTCGAGGAGATTCGCGAACATTCACAGGTTTTCTCGGGAGTGAGCGCCTTTGCGGGACCAGCGCCACTAGACCTCAGCGGCAACGGCAGAGCCAGCATCGTGCAGGCAGAGCTTATCTCGGGTGATTACTTCAAAACATTGGGCGTGTCCGCTGCGGCAGGTCGGACGATTGAACCCCGCGATGAGAAGCCCGGGGCCGACGCGGTAACGGTTCTGAGTTATGCCTATTGGCAGGGTGCTTTCGGGGGGGTGCCGAGCGCGATCGGGAAATCGATCAAGCTAAACGGCGTACCGTTCACGATAGTTGGTGTTGCAGAGCAGGGTTTTACCCGTCTCACGCCAGGACACAGCCAAGACATGTGGCTACCGCTCACGCAAAAAGCAGCATTACGAATCCCTTGGGGAGGACCTCCAGAAAAGCCGAGCACGTCCTTTTGGCTGGTGGTGATAGGGCGGCGCAAGCCAGGGGTAACAGAACAGCAGGCGGGAGCCAGTGCAAGCGCTCTTTTTCGCAACCTCGTGGTTGACGAGAAGGTGTTTAAGCCGGAAGACGATCCGAAGGTAGCGGCGGTTCCCGCGCAGAAGGCGTTGTCTGGAATTCGCGCGGAGTTGGAACAGCCGCTCTATATTTTGATGGCTGCCGTGGGTATTGTGCTGCTGATTTCCTGCGCAAACGTAGCTGGCTTGATGCTTTCGCGAGCCGCAGCAAGGGAGAAAGAGATGGCCGCGCGGCTAGCGTTAGGGGCAGGCCGACCGCGCGTGATCCGGCAACTCCTGACAGAAAGTGTGCAGCTTTGGTTTGCCGGAGCGGCACTTGGCGTGGTTTTCGCCTATTGGGGAGCGCCCACGCTGGCCGCTTTTGTTTCTGCGAACCGGCACTCCCCGTTTCAAATCAAAGCGGAGCCGGACGCAAGAGTGCTTGCATTCGCCGTGACGGTGGCTGCGCTTACGGGTATCTTGTTTGGACTTGTGCCGGCATTTCGAGGGACACGCGTTAACGTGGCTCCAGTTCTCAAAGAAAATGCAGGAAGCATGGCAGGAGCGAGCTTTACAGGAACGCGGCGCTTCGGATTCGGCAGCGGCTTGGTAGTCACGCAAGTTGGGCTTTCGGTCATTCTTTTGGCGGGAGCTGGAGTGGTGGTTCGTTCGCTGGCCAACTTGAAAGGAATCGATCCAGGATTCGATACGCACAATCTGTTTCAGTTCGGGATTAACCCGACGCTCACCGGTTACTACAAGACGGATCAAGTTGACCGACTCTATCGGGAACTGCAGAGCAGACTCAGTGGATTACCAGGAGTGAGCTCGGTCAGTTATTCGTCCGACACGCTACTTGACGGCGGATTGTGGTCGGAGGGTCTCAAAATCGAGCGTCGGACTGACAAATCCAACGCCGATACGCAAATGCTGGCTGTCGGCCCGGATTTCCTTGAAACCATGAAAATCCCACTCCTAAGGGGCCGAACCCTGACGAAAGACGATATGGCATCGGGGCGGCCCGTGGCTTTGGTCAATCGTGAATTTGTGAAGCAGTTCCTTGAAAAACGGGAGCCTCTCGGTTTGCGTTTTGGAGGGACGGACGCTAAAGATCCGCAGTATGAAATTGTCGGGGTGGTTGGGGACACCAAGTACGCTAGATTGCGCGATGCGATTGCCCCAACTGCGTATGTCCCTCTCAAGGAAAAAGAGGCGCACTTCGCGCTGAGGACGTCGGTGAGTCCCCAAGCTCTTCTTCCCGCAGTACGCAAGGTAGTGAGTGACCTCGACAACAATGTCCCCATATTTGATGTGCGGACGCAGACGGAACGAATCGACAGGCTGCTGTTTAATGAGAGGCTTCTGGCCCGCTTGGCGAGTTTGTTCGGAATGCTGGCCTTGATTCTCGCGTGCTTGGGAATTTATGGGTTGCTGTCGTATGAAGTCTCACGGCGAACGCGAGAGATCGGCATTCGCAGTGCGTTTGGAGCACATAGCCAGGATGTGCTCTGGCTTGTTGGCAGGCAAGGACTCGCAGTGGTCATTCTTGGTGCGGCAGTCGGGGTTCTAGCTGCCCTTTGGGTGACTCGGACACTGGGGAGCCTGCTTTATGGCGTCCACCCATCGGACCCAATGACGTTTCTCTGGGTGTGCGCGCTACTTGCGACTGTCGGGCTTGCCGCCTGTTATATCCCAGCACGGCGGGCAATGCGCGTCGATCCGATGGTGGCCCTGAGGTACGAATAACGGATAGGAGAGGGAGCATTGGTTTTACCGAGGGTCCTGGCAAATGGGCGATCCAGAAGTTGCACCACGACCAGCGAGGTGGGCCAGAAGTCCTTAGTGCAACGCTCTACGGCCGGACACTAAATCCACCATTTGCTGGCGCGGGCCATCCCGCGGCACACCTGGTCCACAGCGCTGACGAAGATTCCGCTTGGCACTGAACAGGCAAGGATGAGCGCTCGGAGATTTCTTTGGCATTCTAAATCTTCCGCTTAGTGGGTCTTCGAGAGGGTTTCAGGCAGCAAGATCAGATTTCGCATGTCGGTTAATGAATCCGTCTCTCGGAGGCAATGTAGCTTTCAAGAGCGCGTGACAGCCATCGGAAGAGTCTCCTGTAATGGGAAACCTTGCTGATCAAGTGATCGATGGTATTCACGCGACTGGCACTCGCATGACCACGACCATTCCCGGCGGGAAAAATGGGCAATGAGCAGCCCATTGCGGTTATCTCAGAACGGTGGTATTCACCCGAATTGAAGCGAACAGCGCTGATGTCAGGTCAGCCGAACGGGACATCGGCGCGCTGTATAACCGTCTCGTTCCAGGATTTGTGGATGATACGCGTCTCCTACCGGGAGAGGGCAGCGTGACGTTTGCCAGCGGCGTGGTAGTCCGAGACAGATTTTCGCCGTAGACGAAGAGACGCGGCGAGTTGCTTGGACGGTACGCGGCGGCTCGCTCGGATTCACGCATTCAGCGCCTCGGCTCAGGTGGTCGAGAACGATGGCAGCACACGGGTCGTCTGGATTGTCGACTTCTTGCCCGACGAAGTGGCTGAGAGGGTTGGAGCCATGATGCAGCAGGGTGCGGAGGCGATGCCGGCGGCTTTGGACCGACTAGCTGGATGATGCTGCGATACGGTTTTCGAAAAAAGCACCGGATGCCCATTCGTTGAAGCCTAAATGAACACGGGTAAGGAAGTAGTTGGTCCCGGAAGAAGTGTCTGCTACTCGCGGATTTCAGTGCCGGCCGCACGGCTGGCCTTTAAGGCATTCGATAGGTCCCGCTGTAATTCATCTTCCGGGTGCCATTTTCCTCGCAGCATGACACCACCTTGCAAGAACGCATTGTTGATATTCTCCAAGGGATTGGCATTGAGGAGCACAAAGTCGGCGATTTTCCCTTTCGTCATCGTTCCTTCGTCCGCTGAAGTTCCGAGAAAGCGAGCCGCATTGGACGTTGCCGTCTCGAGTGTCTCGTACGGCGTCAAACCCGCTTCGTAGAGTTGATCAAGTTCGTCTTTCATCGAGAATCCCGGAATGACGCATGGGACAAAAGGGTCCGTCCCCGCTAGTAGAGGGACACCAGCATCTCGCAGGCCAGCCGTCAACCGTTGCATAATCGAATACTGCAGGCGCAGGTACGGGATCTTTTCCGGCGTCCATCGCTTCACGTAGGGATTGTCCGGGGGATACCAACCGAAATTGGTGGCGCCCACTGCCACCCCAGTTGTTAGATGACGAGGCATGTACTGCATCTCCGGTCTGCGCAATACCGCATCGACATCTGCGGCTTGAGAAATGATCTGCCAGAAAACCGAAAGCGTAGGGCTTACCCACGTGCCGGATTCTGCTGTTCTCTTTGAAATGTCGCGGACCATGCGGTCGACTTCAGCGGGATCGCTCGGCGGGTCGCGATGGAATTGAAAATACGAATAGAGAAACTCCTCCGCGTGCACGATCAGTCTTTGTCGGCCGAGCGCAGCATCAATGCCAAGGTTGCTGGGGACGTGTCCAACAACCTGAATGTGCTCGGCCCGAGCCGTATCAAATAATGTGTCATACCCCTCCTTCGTAAGCTCGCCGTGAACTTTAATGAAGTCGTATCCGGCGCGTTTTTCTTCAATGACTTCTTTTCTGACCTGTTCCGCCGTCATGAATGCCGGCTGCTGAATGAATATGCCAGTTGTGTATAGGGCCGGCGACTTCAGTCTCCCATCCCGAATCTCATTTCTAAGCTCCAGGATTTTGGGAGAACCCTCCATGTTGATTCCCGTGGTGATCCCATTTGCCAGGAGCATCTGCAAGACCAGCAACTGATCGGCGCGTCCAGAGAGCGTTGTGAACATGGCTGTCGACCAGGCCGGGAATCAGATAACGATGACCGCCGTCAATTGACGTGCAGCCTTGAGGAATATGTACGAGTGGCGCAGGGGAAACTTCAGCAACCCGATCACCGCGAACCAGTACCGTTTGATCCGAGAGAGATCTTTCTCGGTCCATAGGTATGACGGTGACGTGCACGATTGCAATGCATGGTCGCTTTTGAGTTGCCCACAACCCGGGTTGAAAGAGGAAAGAACATACCAACAAAGAAAATGCACCCCGAAGCTTTCCCATCTCCGCGCATCTTTTATTAGCTTTCGTGCTAGGCACTGCGCTCTGTTCCTTTGAAGGTTGTACTCTCGGAATTGGTCTTCACTGAGGCGCTCAAACTGCGTACGCTGTGCCCGCTTTGAACCGGCGCATTATCAAGCCGATCCGGGCGGCCAAATCGCTCGCCGTGTCAAGTCCCCGATACTGGGGCATTTTTCGTCTCCGTTGCTTTGGCCCATTGCTCCCATGAGTGTAACAAGTCGATTGAGCTCATCCCTTGAGCAGCCGCTCCAGTTGTTTGCGGGAGGATCGCCAACCCCGAGCGAGATCATTCCTATCTGCATTGCAGAGACATTCAGCTGTATGAGTGTCGAGAGTTTGTCTCCACTTTGCGAAGCAGAATTGGTGAATCCGGGCGCAATTTTGTCTTTCCAGCACTGTTCCCACCATTGCGGTCTGAATGCAGCTTCAAGGAAGGTTTTGAAAACAGCTGACGAGCTTCCCATGTAGGTTGCGCAGTCAAAGCGACTCCACAAGTCGCGGCGCCTCTACGAAATCGAGATTCTCTCTTGCATCGGGCTTCTCTGCCGGCGAGATCATTTCTGGAGCTTTCAGCGGCGGTTCTGGATGCCGGACTCGCTCTAGCAGCGCGTCATTTGTACCCACCCACGAACCCACCCTCGCGGCACCACCGCCTTTCACTAGGCCCACGTGCCGCATTACTAGACGATCTACTCTGCCCAGTTGCTCCACGATGTCCGCAATTGAGCAACGATCACCTCCGGGGCTGAAGGTTCGTTGTGCTACTGCAAAGCCTGAACGGAAGCCAAAACGCTGTTGCATGCCTGTGTCACATAGCGATCGAGTTCGCTACCTTCATCCGCGCTTAGAGGCTGCATACGTTAGCTCGCCACCAGAACCCGCCCGGTTTCAAGGAAGCTCTTCATGGACGACAGTATCAGCGGCCATCCTTCGACGGTTCCGCATAACTCGTCAAATGACTGATTTCGTCGTGCGCCAAACCGCAGCTTCGTCGTCGCTGGCGCTGCAGCGGCAAGCTCGACCGCGACGCGAGAAGGAGTATCTTTTTCAGCCGCTTCGTCATAGTGCGCCTTCCAAGTGATCACCAGGCGTTTTTCGTTCTCGACCTCGACGATCTTTCCATCTACGACCTTGAAGTCACTTCGCCCATAGAGGCATAGTCTTTTCAATTTGCTTTCGAACCGCGTTCCATATACGTAGTGCTTTGTAAAATCCCCATCGACAAGCCCCTTCCATCCTTTGGAAACTCGTGCGCCGATATAGATTCGTAGGTGAACGTTGCCGCCTTGCTCATAGAATTACTCTCCTTATATTCATTTCCAAGCCTTTCGCGCTTCGCCGTTTCTCTGTGCCGCTGTACTGGCAACATGGAATCGGGCGGTAAACTGTTGCAGACTGCATCGCATGCGCGATAGATCTCGTCCGTTTTGACCTTGACGTAGCTCCTTAGTGTCGCTCTCAAGGCTGAGAGGCGACCGGAGCAGGGAGGAAAGCCTCGCCTGGCTTGGCAGTAGAAATGGCCGCTCCGAGACATATCCCGATCAGGACCTCGACGATCACCGGGCCGGCAAAGAAATACAGCTGCGAATTCACCGCCATTCCGATAAATCCCAACGTGAGCGTTGCAAGAATCGGCCGCAGGGTCTGAGCCTGCGTTCTCGCAAGATTGCTTAGCTGCCAGAGGAGCACAGTCGAGACCGAGAGGAAAATCGTGACTCCCATGCCCAACCCAAAATAGAAGTCCGCATAGCTCCTGGTCACGCCGAACACGGCGAAGCGGTTACTTTGCATGGTTGCGGCGACCATTGCTGCGGTGCCCGGCACGGGCTTGCCGAATACTCCACCTATGGTGTGCAAGATAGCGTGAATCAGCGTTAAGACTGAAGCGATGCGGAGAAAAAGTGTTGGTTTCATATCGAACCTCCTGGAGAATTCTCTGATGCAAATGTCTTAGCGTAACGATCCAGAATGCCTTGCCAGGCGCCCGGCCCGTCGAACATGTCGCGGAGCTGAACTGCGCCGTCGCCGTGCCGCTCAATCTTCAAATGTTCAAGCTCGACCAGCGTGGCGTCCGGTGTTTCCGACGAAAACCGGATCTCCACCTCGCTCGCTTTCGCCATGTCCGGGTTGAAAACCCAATCCGGCTGATCGTGCCCTGGGCCTAGATGCCAGGAGAAGCGCACACGATGCGGAGGGTCCCATGCGAGGACAGTACCCCAGGTACATTGAGCGCCAAGTTTGTCGCGCTCATACCAGCGGCCGCCTACGCGGGGCTCCACGAAAATGGTTTCGAACGGAGTCCTGCCTATGTGGTGCGTCGCCGGCCACCATGTCTCCATATGCTCGACAAAGACGGAGAAGGCGTGTTCAATCGACGTCTTCACGCGAACTGTTTTAATTACTCTTAGGTCGAGCTCTGCACTGTTTGCCATCCTTTGCCCCCATTAGAGGTTTTTCTGCCATCCGCTGAAAATTACCGAGCGCTTTGGTCCACATCTCATCAAAGTGTGCCCGCAGCCGAGCAACCCCCTCCGGATCGAGCTGGTACAGGCGCCGAGTTCCGGCCTTGCGGTCGATCACAAGGCCTGCTTTCTTGAGCACCTTCAGATGCTGCGAAACTGCCGGTCGAGTGACCGGAAGCACGCGTGCCAGTTCATTCACCGCCACTGGCCCGGCGGACAATCTCCGAAAGATCGCCCTCCGAGTTTCGTCTGCAAGTGCGTCGAGACCGGCCTGTAGGTAAGTATCCACTAACGGTAAGCTATTACTAACCAATGCGGCTGTCAAGAGAAAAACTCTTGAGCTGCGTCAATACAAAGCGGACCTTATTACTGGGTGTTTTGTTGCCCGTTAATAACGCTGGCCAAATCTTGATGATCGATTTGGAAGACAATCGAGAGTGCATCTTTCGTTCCTCGCCCAGGACATAGGTTGCAGACGCCTCGTTTGCTTCCGGATGTATTTCGGAGTTTCATCCCATACCATCGTCGCCAGCAGATACTTAGAATCTATTGGGTGCGCTTCCACAGTCTAAAGTTGGGTTTCAGAGAGGCCCATCTAAGAAAAATGCCCTTCATTTTGGAAACGACCTCGGGAAGTCCTCCTTTTTGACGGCTTGGACGCCACTGGGTCCACCAAACAAGAAGACGAATCAATTGGATCGGATCGCGTAACAACTATAGGCCCGATGAATCCACCAATGCGCATTGAGTGATGGCGTAGTCTTACTTCGAATGATTAGTGGCCCCGACGTTTTTCAGGTTGCGCAAATGGGTTCGCCTGAAATTGTCACTGTGCGCTGATTTGCTACATGACTGCTCCGCTGGCTGGAAAGCCTGTCGAAGTTGCTCAGCGTAGGGGAAGGACTTGCCGACGGACCGCGCCGGGACGCACCGGCCTAATTGATTTAGAAGTGTTGCTGTACCGCCCGAATTCGAGGTGTTGGTGCGAATTACCGAATGAGAAAATGCTGACGTAGCCGGGAGTTCCTCAATCGCCAACTACAACCAATTGCGCCCCGATCGAGAGAGAACCACCCAACACTGCCTCATTCAGGCTTTTTCGGCTCATCGCTTTCCCGCAGCTTGTCGAAAACCGCGGCAATGTGCTCCGGTTCAACGTCCATCAGTCGAGTGTTGCCAAATGCGGGACCGAGATAAGCCCTGATATAAGCATCGTAGCCGGCGGCGATGGGCTCACTCCAGCGAAGCTTGTGCCGGGGTAGTAGAGTTGATTCCAGTACTCGACAAGAGTGAGATTTCGAGCTCGGACCGCCCGGGCTCCGCCTGCACGCAAACATTCATTAAGTTTTGCCTGAGCTTCAGATTTAGTTATCTCGGATTTTA
>JAFAPG010000867.1 GCA_019247235.1 Acidobacteriota bacterium | reverse complement strand
TGGGGATGATGGGCATGTGGAGGGCTAAACCAAGCCTGCTCTTCGGGATCTTATCGGTCGGCGCTATCTTGCTAGCTGCCAACGTGAGCGACTCGTCACAGAGCGTCGTTGATGCGGCCGTGTCACTCGATGCTATAGCGCTCCTAGTTCCTGATGATGCAGATCTGAAGGATCCCAGATTGACGCTATGGGTCGATGCTGGACGTGAAGAAGGGCTGCACGTCATTGCGGTTCGCGACTCCGACTTCTTGCGAGCCAGCATGGATGGTCCACCATGGAGGGGAGCGATTCTTCCCGACACTATTCACCGGTCAGCAACGGAGGGGCTCGTCAGTAAGGTGACTCGCTACGTAGAGGGCGGCGGCAGCTTGATGCTGGTTGGCGATGCGGGAATTGTCGATCAGAATGGAGTGTATCCCCAGGCGAGGTCCCGATTTTCTCAGCTGGCCGGTGTCGACTACGGGTTTTACGAGGAGCTTAAGGACAAAGCAACGCTCTGGGGCAGCGTGTGGGGAGATAAGGGAACCCTGGACGGTTTAGGAATTCCGCCCGGCGCCACCATTGCCCAGACCAAGATGTCGGGCCAGCCTTCTACTCAGCTACCAGGCCAAGAGGTACCGGAAGGCAGTTACAAATTCGCCCGTTACGGAGATGAAACCCTCCATTACCCAGCCTTCGTGACCCGCGGAACCTATGACGGTCAGGTCCTGCTTCGTTCCTCGTCCGGTGTGGTCGCCGGCTTTCGCCGCGCAGGCGCAGGCCAGGTTTTGTTCATTAACCTCCCTCTGGCATACCTAAAGTCGCGGACCGACGGCCTTTTACTGCACGCCTTCCTGCGGCATTTTGGGCAAGATCTGTTGCAGTTTCCGGTTCTTACTGCTGTTCCTGATGGCATCGGTGGCATGGTTCTGAACTGGCATATGGACTCAAATGCCGCGCTGCCACCGCTTGAGAAAATGCGCAAAGCCGGACTGTTTGAACAGGGACCGTACTCGATTCACCTAACCGCGGGTCCTGACGCGCGAGCCTTCAACGATGGCCTAGGCTTGCATGTGAGCGACAGCTCTGTTACCCAGACCTGGATTCGATATTTCGTTCAGCGTGGCAATGCCGTTGGCAGTCATGGCGGCTGGATTCACGACTACTTTGGATTAAACGTCAACGATGATAATCAGAAGGACTTCGAACAGTACTTGACCCTCAATAAAGAGGCTCTCGAGAGAATCACTGGGCTTCCCGTTCGTGAATATTCAGCGCCGGTGGGAAATCAGCCAGGCTGGGTCACGAATTGGTTGCAGCAGCATGGAATCCGCGCTTATTACTTCACGGGCAATGCCAGCATGGCACCCACGCAAACCTATCGTGATGGCAAAAAAGCGGACATCGATGGCTGGTCCTTCCCTATCTCGCATCTCGGCCGAGTAGCTTCGTTCGAGGAAATGAGCAGAGATGGAATACCCGAGAATGTGCTACTCGAATGGCTCGATAGCTTGGCGGATTTTTGCGCGGATCGCCACACGGTAAGGCTATTTTATTCGCATCCTCCCGGTGTGGTGGCCTATCTTCCGCTTATGCAGAAGTGGTTGCAAAAAATAACCGAGCTCTCGGCCCAAAATCGTTTCCACTGGTACACCATGTCTAGCCTGGCAGATTTCTTAAACCTGCGGCGGCAAGTGGAGTGGCGGATTGTAAGAGCAAAACGCGGACGGCTCGATCTCATAGCCCAAAGCCCAGTCGGCCTGGCACACCTGGCCTGGGCACTTTCGGCAACGGTTTACGAGCGACCAAAAGTGTCAGAAGGCAAGGCGACGGTTGAGCGCAGAAATGAGAACTGGTTTATCGTGGCACAAGGTGAAAACAATTTGTCGGTAGAGTTGACCCTCAACTCTCATACCGAGAGCGGTAGAAGTCGCTAAATGCAGATCCATGTGACCCAGTTCGTTCCTATTGACGTCGACAGATCCTAGGGCTGGGGCTCAGTCGGCGAGCCGCCAATTTTAGTTCCAATGACTTCTCCAGACACGACTAGCTCCACTCTGCGATTTTGTTGGCGTCCAGCAGCCGTGGCGTTAGAGGCAATGGGTTGAGTCTTACCGAATCCCTGGGTAGTCACGGATACGATCGGAATGCCCTGCTGTACAAGGTAGTCCCGTACCGATGCAGCTCTTTTTTCCGAGAGCTGTTGGTTGTAGGCGTCGCTACCTACGCTGTCGGTGTGTCCATCAACCTCAAGGCGTAGGTCAGGATAGGCAAGGAGGATGCCAGCGACTTTGGCAAGGCTCTCGCGGGCGGTAGGTCGCAAAGCGTATTGATTCGTCTCAAACAGAACGTCAGGCATGGTCGCGATCAGTCCACGCGCAGTATCACGGGTGACTAGGATGGCATTGAGCTGCTGCAGCAGACGTGCACGCATTTCAGCCTTGTCGGCTTCAGCTTTCTGGCGTCCCCGCTCGGATTCTTCTGCCTGTAAGCGGGCCTTTTCGTTCTCAGCCTGGAGCGCCTGCTGCTGGGCCAGAGCTGCAGCTTGCGCCGCTTGGGCTTCCTGCTTCTCTTGCGCGGCCTTTTGCGCAGCGAGATCTGATTCAGCTTTGGCGCGCTCGGCTTCAGCTTTCGCCCGCTCAGCGCTTTCCCGGTCGGCTTCAGCCTGCGCCCGTCGTTGCGATTCTGCTTCCGCATCTGCCTTCGCTCGGGCTTCGCGCGCGGCGGCTGCTTCTCGCTCCTGTGCGAGTCGTTCATCTTCTTGTCGCTTGAGCGACATCACGCGCGCTTCTTCCGCGGTCTGAACTGCCTCTCGGGCTACCGTGCCAATCGGCGTCCTACCCTGTTTACGCTTGTAGTAATCTTCCGCCTGCTTCAGATCCGCTTCGGCTTTTTCGAAACTGCTCGCAGCGTATTGATCGGCCTTGGCGGCGCGCGCTACTCTCACTGCATTACGCGCTTCAAATAAATCCAGGGGCGCTTTCCTGTCGATTCCGTACACGACGTCGCGCAATGGCTCTAGCTGCGCGGCGTAAAGGCCCTTCGGCAATAACTCGTATTTGACATTGATCCCCTCTTCTCGCCCCTTGGTGTCAGAACGGATAATGTTTTCCGCAACTACCAGATCACTCGGCTCCGTGACAGCAAAGTAAGGCTCGGCGGTGACAATCAACCCGAACGCCTGCAGGTCGGTGGTCACGTGTATTTCACTCCTCCCTTTGTCGGGAACCATTTCTCCTAGGTTATTCGCGCGGCCTTCCGGGGTGATCGCCCAGAGTACGTATGTCAAATATTCAAGTCCAAACTTATCGGCAGGTTCCATGCCGCTCAGCTTCGCGTAGATGTCGAGCCGCCCTGTCCTGCTTTCCACCTTAGCGTCGCCGGTCGCTTGGGGCATCAGTTCTGTACCCCGCAGATCTACCTTGGTCGAGCCTCCGCGGTGCCTGTAATCAACCGACTTGGTCGTGCGCGAGACAGCGTTCGCCCGAAATACCGGGGTCTTCTGCATGGGTTCAACTTGGTCTTGCTGCGCGGAGCTGACGACCGCGAGAGAGGAAAACAGAAGGAAAGCGGAAACGAACAATGTCATTTGGCGGCGCATGAGCGTGAACCTCCTGCTTGAATGAAGATCACCATTTTCCTGAATCTATTTCCTTGCTGAAAAGATCGTGTCGAGGCGCTGTAAAAGCGCATGCTGTACCAACCGCGCAGAAAAGAAGGTCGGCCACGGGATGTACTACTCAGATGTAATTTGTACCCGGGAAGTTGCTGTGCGTACTTCGGATATGAATCCTCGAAGTTAACATGATATCCAGAGCTCAAAGCGCCGGTAGCCTTCAGCGTAAGCCGGCGGCAAACCTGACGTAATACCAGATCATACTCTGATAAAGTTACGATTTGGAGATTGCCACCGTCTTCTCTCGCAGCTTCAGGGACAAACGAAAAGCCACGGTTTTTGAAGTTGCTCGGTGCCGTACTCTCGAGTCTCACTCCCCTGGGGTGCTACTCTCGCTTCTCTGACGATTCGAAATCATTCAGCTGGCGGGTGCGGGGTGCAGCTCCGGATTTAACCGAAGCTGCTGTTTTATGCAGCCCGCTTCCTGCGCCGCAATTTGGCATTTGCTGCAGATTTCTCTTCTTCTTCAGAGCTCATCATTTCGTTGGGTTTTACCTTATCGCTGAACGCCTCCATTTTTTTTAGCGTTGCTTTTTCCTCTTTCAGGTTCTGCCCGAGCAGCTGTGCTACTTTGCTGTGTTTCATCTCGCGGGCCATTTCAACCAGGGATTCGTACTCACAGATTTCATAGCTCTCCGCTTTAATGGCCGCGCCTACATTAAACACATCCACCAGATCATCCGATGGATCTTCTTCCGCGAATGCTTTCTTCTCGGCGACCAGGCCGCGAATGCCGTGACACTCTGTTTCTTCCGGCTCTTCGCCGAGAAACTCAAAGCACTGCTCGAGTCGCCTAATCTGCCCTTCGGTCTCCTTGCGGTGCTGCTGAAATGCCCGCTTTAAGTCGGCCCGCGATGAGTCGTTTGCGTTCTCCTCAAGCGCATCCACCAGTTGACGCTCGGCGTCCATAATGTCATTCAATCCATGCACGAAGAATTCATGTCCAGTTCGCATTGGCTCTCCTTAATGTTTCTTTGGTGCAGTAGTTCTGTATCCTCATCGCAATTACCTTACCTGTTCCTTTAACGCGATTCGATCAGTTTCAGGCTGTATGGACATTTGAATATCCCTGTAAATGAGGCTGAATACCTCCTGGTGAATCAGCATTCAAGAGTCGTACCGACTCGCCAGATTGTGTAATTCTGCCCTGTGGGAATTTAGGGATTTCTGTCGGGAGTACTAGAAAAGGTACCCCGTCCAAGGTCACTTGGACGGGGC
>JAFAPG010000809.1 GCA_019247235.1 Acidobacteriota bacterium | reverse complement strand
CACCCTGGCTCACTATGCGCCGGATTTGCCCGGCAAAATCCTAGCTCGGCAGGTAATTACCCCGCTCGAACTCGAGCGAGAATATAGCTTGACGGGAGGGCACATTTTTCACGGTGAGCTGGCACTCGATCAGGTCTTTACAATGCGTCCTATGCTCGATTGGGCCCGCTACCGCACTCCGATCGACGGTCTTTATCTTTGTGGATCGGGAACCCATCCCGGGACGGGGTTGACCGGCATCTCCGGAGCCAATGCCGCTCAGGAAATCTTGCGCCAGCTTAAGAGGAAAGCGTGACCAACAGTGCCGTCCTGCTCCTCAGTTGCCCAGACCGGAAAGGGATTGTGGCCGCGATCGCCGGGTTCATTTCCCAGCATGGTGGCAATATTCTCGAAGCCCAGGAGCATAGCGATCGCGATTCCGGAATTTTTCTTATGCGTGTCGAGTTCGATGCGGCAGAATTCGATATTCGGATGGAGAATTTTGGTGAGCAATTTTCCTTCGTGGCCGATAATTTTGCTATGCGATGGAAGCTGGCCGAATCCGATTGTCGGCCGCGCATGGCGATATTGGTCTCGAAGTACGATCACTGTCTAGTCGACCTGTTGTATCGTCAACAAAGCGGCGAGCTGGCCTGTGACATCCCCTGCATTATCTCCAATCATCCGGACGCTGAACCCATCGCCAATTTTTATCGAATTCCCTATTTTCATGTGCCTGTCGAAGCCGCCCACAAAGACCAGGCGGAGAGAAATATACGGGCATTGCTCGACCGCCACCAGGTCGAGTTTGTGGTTCTGGCCCGCTATATGCAAATACTCTCGGCCGAAATGGTGAAGGACTACGAGCAGCGCATCATCAATATTCATCACTCTTTTCTGCCCGCCTTCGTGGGGGCTAAGCCCTATCACCAGGCCTTTGTACGTGGGGTCAAACTGATTGGCGCCACCAGCCACTACGTTACCCAAGTGCTCGACGACGGTCCCATCATCGAGCAGGACGTGATCCGAGTTTCACACCGCGATTCGGTCGACGACCTGATTCAAAAAGGACGCGATCTTGAGAAGTCCGTGCTCTCCCGCGCGGTGCGCTGGCACATCGGCAACCGCATCTTGCTCTACGGAAATAAGACCGTGGTCTTTGAATAAACCTTGGCCTTGGCGAGGACGGGGCAAAGGACCCCGCTCGTATGTTCTTTTTACCGCCGCTGCCGATAAACGAAGGTAACTAGTGCGGAGTTCCCACATCTGGCACTATTACCTTGAATCAGCTTGTGCCAGGGAGATGCAATTGGCTGAAGATCCCAAATGGGAACTTGCCATTCTTGCTACTGTTCAAGGCTTTTACGAAAAGCTCTTACAGGAGTCGGTCGAAGGCGAGGTCCCGGTTCCCGCCGGTCTCGAGACTGTGTCTTTGCAGGGAGATAGCGACGTAGCCGAGACGCTTGCCGCCATGCGCCGTTGGCTGCGCCTGCTGGACATGGCTACCTCACCCGCTATGTTGCGGCGGGCATTCACTGACGATACGGACCCGGAAATTGCCGAGGCCATGCTTCGCTACTTTGTCCGGAAGAAGGATCACACCGACTCCGACCGCGACAAAACCGACATTGTGGCCACTTTTCTCTACCGTCATCCCCGCGTACCCGGGCAGTGGGAACAGCGCGGCTATGGGCTCGACGGTTCCCTGCCATTATCCCCGTTTGAAATCGCACTGATTGAGATTTTGGCCGATTCCGATCTACCCCCGCTCCCGGAGGAGCATCTCCAGCTCCTGCGGCGCTTTGATTCACTTGAGGAGCAGGTGTTACGCTTTCGCAGCTTCAATGCGCTGCTTGAGTCGGGGATCATTCACACAGTTCGTCAGCTGAAACAGTCGCTG
This sequence comes from Acidobacteriota bacterium, assembly GCA_019247235.1. Classification (GTDB taxonomy): domain Bacteria; phylum Acidobacteriota; class Terriglobia; order Terriglobales; family Acidobacteriaceae; genus Gp1-AA145. Next base: position 788 of record JAFAPG010000809.1, on the reverse strand, counting down.
GAGGGCTCTTTTTTCCATCCCGGGGTATTGGCCACCGTGGCCCCTTGCAATGCTACCTTCGGAGCAAAGTTTGACGAGTTGTTCCGCGCCTCGGCCAAAGAAATCCGTATCTTTGCCGAGGATTTGGAGGAGCAAGGGGGGACGATCCTGGGGAGCGTTGATGGGGTTGACGTCACCGTCGATCACGTGAAAGCGCTCGACGAAAACAGCTTATTGGCGCTTGATTACAGCCATGCACTCGAAAAGTTTCAGCGCGTCTCCCGGCTGAAGATGGCGCTTGAGCAAAGTCCGCCTCTGCGACGGAAAGATCAGGGGCAACTGGCGCTGCCGGCAAAGTCCGCGGTCAAACCCGCATCGACGGTCGCCTTGGCCCGGACCGTCTTTAATGTTAAATCCATGCGCAAAGCGGTGATGCCGCAGCAGCTGGCCGCCGAAGAGACCAAATTGCTCAAGGTGGAGGAATCGGTACGTATTTTCGTGCGCGTGGCTGACCCGAAGTTCCGGCAAGTCGTACCCATGCGTTTCTTTAACTTGACCCTCACGCCGGCCGAGGCCGAGGCTTATTGCGCCGACTACTTAGAGGAAAAGAGCCTGCGAGCAGGTGTGGCGCGCGTGCTGTTGCGCCTGGTGGCAGTCACCGCGCGCATCATTACTGAACTGGAAGAGCTGAAGCGCGCGAACAATTCTCCCTCTCTCTGGAATCTTCATGCCGACTTACTCGTCACGCTGTTTGAAATTGACGCCAAGACCATCGAGAACGTCGACCGGGTATGCACCTTAGCCGGCCA
>JAFAPG010000547.1 GCA_019247235.1 Acidobacteriota bacterium | reverse complement strand
TAAATCTGCCAGGATAGTTTAGCGTCCACCTAGGAAGAAGGAACATATGGCTGTCACTGCCGCTCTGCTCTCCTCGGCAGGTGCACGTGAAGTTGAAACCGGCCACGCTGTAAGAAGCTACTGTTCGCAAGCACGGCTGTACCCATCTCTTTACCAAATCAACACCCGGGTCCGCATGACTGAGCTTTCCCGAATCTTGAATCGGCCCGCCATCTTGGACGATATTGCTGACCAAGAGCTGGATCGCTTGGCGATGGACGGCTTCGATTGGGTGTGGTTTGTAGGCGTATGGCAGACCGGAGCGGCGGGGCGAAAGGTCTCGCTTGAAAATGCCGAGTGGCGCCGAGAGTTTCAGGAGCTGCTGCCCGATTTCTCGGATCAGGATGTCTGCGGATCTCCCTTCGCGATTCGGTCCTACACTGTTCACTCCGACTTCGGTGGGAATCCCGCTCTCGAACGACTGCGCGCGCGGCTTAATAAACGCGGGGTACATCTGATGCTTGACTTCGTACCTAATCACACGGCACCGGACCACCCTTGGGTTCAGCAACATACTGAGTATTACGTGCACGGTAGCGAGGAGCAACTCGAACGCGAGCCGGAAAACTACACGCGGGTTAGGACGTCAACGGGGCACACAGTCCTGGCCTACGGGCGCGACCCCTACTTTGCAGGCTGGCCAGATACATTGCAATTGAATTACGCCAACACTGCGTTGCAAGAGGCGATGGCAGCCACGCTGGAGAGCATCGCGGGAATGTGTGACGGCGTCCGTTGCGACATGGCGATGTTGATCCTCCCAGATGTGTTTGAGAAAACCTGGGGTTTGCGGCCGCCTTCTTTCTGGCCCAATGGCATCCAGCGGGCACGCCTGCGAAATCCGGGTTTCCTCTTGATGGCAGAGGTCTACTGGGATCTGGAATGGACTCTGCAGCAACAAGGGTTCGATTACAGCTACGATAAGAGGCTCTACGATCGTCTTCGCGACAGACAGGCGCGCCCGGTACGGGAGCACTTTCGTGCTGATCTGGACTACCAGCGCAAATCCGCTCGCTTTCTTGAGAACCACGATGAGCCGCGAGCCGCCGCTACTTTTCCGCCTGGCACGTATGAGACCGCTGCCGTCCTTACGTATTTGTGCCCTGGGCTGCGATTTTTCCATCAAGGCCAGTTTGATGGTTTGATGAAAAAGATCCCCGTCCACTTGTGCCGTGGACCGGTTGAAATAACCAATCCCGACCTGCGCCACTTTTACGACCGACTGCTTTCGTGCATACGCCATCCGGTTGTCCGGGAAGGCGACTGGCAGTTGCTGGAGTGTGCTGCAGCCTGGGAAGGCAATTGGACCTGGGACTGCTTCATTTGTTTCGGCTGGCATGGCTTGGACCGAAGTCCGCTAGCTATAGTCGTAAATTACGCATCAAATCAGAGTCAGTGTTACTTGCGCCTTCCTTTTGAGGAGATCAGGGGCAAGAGGATAGGGCTTCGGGATCTTATCGGTTCAGCCATGTACGACAGAAACGGCGATGAGATTCGTTCACGTGGTCTCTATCTGGATTTGCCCGCGTGGGGCTACCACGTGTTCGAGTTGACCGCAGAAGGAGATTACTAGCCACAGCGGTATTAAGCGTTAGCTCGTGCGCGGATTCCTTATCGCAGCTTCGCGAATCCGCAATCCTTCCATAGTTTTTCCCAAGCCCAGATTCCGTAGGCGCCCTTGGCAGCCAGCGGGAAGCCGAGCTGATGTGCCAGCATACAGACCTGCCCGCGATGATGCGCGTCGTGCGCAATCATGTATGCGAACATGGCTGCGCCTCCGGGCCACGGCTTGGCCCACCCGTCCCGGCGGAAGGTTTCGACGCGACCGTGGGGACGGACCAGTGCTTCTATGAGCATTTCGCAACAGCGCGCCGCGCTTTCAGCGAGGGCAACCCGGGCGTGCTCTTGCGTGCAATGGGCGCGGTCGAGCGAGGGAGGGAGCTCTAAGTGCGGCGCCGAAAGCCTCAGCCATTTGTGGCGGATGTTATGGACATGCGAGAAGATTGCAGCGATCGTACGTGACCGGTTTCCGGGCACTCTGGCGTGCCACGCGCGCGGATCGAGACACTCGAGTACAACTTGGTTCATCTGCTCGTTTACGGCGTAGCTCTCCGCCAGCGCTTGACCGAGATCGAGCGCAGCTGCAGTCTGCCGTGGGGGCATATCAATATGTCCAAAGTCCAGTGATCGCCTGGACGAAGCCATGTCTCTGGTAAAATAAGCCCACATTTTTAGCCTTTCAAGTAATGATGGATGCCGAACGTTGGGCACGCGTCGAACGGCTATACCTGCGTGTGCTGGATTCCCCACCCGAGCGGCGCACCGCTGTGCTGGAGGAATCGTGCTCGGATGATCCGGAACTGCTGCATGAGCTCGAATCGCTGCTGGAAGCGAGACAGGAAGCCGGCAGTTTTCTGTCACCGGATCAGCTTTGTAATCATATCGGAAAGCTCGGTTCCGAGCCAGCGGCATCGGTTGTAGGGAGCACGCTCGGTCCTTACCGAATCACCGCGGAGATTGGAAGCGGCGCCATGGGCGACGTGTACCGAGCACGGGATAGCCGGCTGGATCGCCAGCTGGCATTGAAGATTCTGCCCTCGGCGTTTACGAATGACGCCGAGCGGATAGCTCGGTTCCGGTTGGAGGCCAAGGCCGCCTCCGCGCTGAACCATCCGAACATCGTGACGATTTACGAGATCGGGCAGGTAGATGAAGT
>JAFAPG010000186.1 GCA_019247235.1 Acidobacteriota bacterium | reverse complement strand
TCGACAGATCCTTGGCACCCACGGTTTCAGGTTGCTTGACGTCCACGCGGATCCTGGCAATAACAACTACTACCTGGCGAAAAGAAATGAGTAGCGCCCATAGAGGTTAAATCCGTCTGAAAGACCGAAGCTTCTTGAGCGTGTCCGGGAAAGTTTTCATGTCCTCGGGCAGCGCGATTTGAACTGATTTCTGTAGTGCTAGCAGGGGGCACGCTGGAGCACGGTTCGATTGCGGATTAGAAGCCTGCGCAGCTTGCATCCCCCACGGGGAACAACTGCGGTGTTCTGGCAGGCGATAGCAAGACAAAGCACCTTGTCCGCTTACCCAGGAGGATTTCTGCCACGCCCTTTTCGCATCTTCCGGGAAATGCGCGCGGGGAGACGATCCGAGAATCGGCTCATGTCGACCGAACACAAGCTGTTCATCCTCGGCAGCTATTGATACTTGGCTTTAAGATTAGCGGGTTGCTGGAGACCTTCCCACGACTGTGGGAGCATTGACTTTTTCGCTCGAGGAGAACGCCGCGCCGTTGTAGCCGCCGCGAGCGCCGCAGTCGTTCTTGCGGCAGATTCCGGTCGGATCTGCGAGACCCACGCCGGTGGGAGTAGGGATCACCTCGAAGACGCACAATTTGCCCTGGTTATCAGTGAGTTGTTCGGCGAAGACGCCCGCGCGCCGATAGCTGGCAACGCCGTTGTGGTTACACTCGTGTCCGTTATAGAACTCCAGATGGACGTCGACGTAGATGGATGTGGCCGAAGCTAAACTTATCCGCAGTGTGTCAGTGGACTTGAACTTGTCGCCTTGCACATCGCCGTTGGCAAACGAATGGCGGTAGGATCCCTGAATGGCTTTGATCGTCCGCTGTGCTTCATCAGGGTTGCCTGGATCAGTGATAGAAGCCTTCCACGCATCCCGGCGTGCGACCAAGTCCTGGGTGGATCGGTAAAAAGCGGTGCTGAGACAGGCCTCGGCATCAACCGCCGCGTCGCAGGAGCCCAGAATTTTTGCTTCTTCGGCGCTTTTGTCGAGCGACGGCTGGCCGAGGCCGGAAACTTCCCGGAGCAGCGTCACCCAGTTGTGCTCCTGCTGCGACAATGCCTGACTTGCGCAGAGGGCGACAACGGACGGGCTGCCGCCGACGAAACACGCCGGGATGTCATCAGCGTAAAACAGCGCCTTCGCTCGTAGGGGATAGGTATGTTCGAAGCTTGCGCCCGAAGTTTCGAAGTACGAACAATCGCCGCTCCTCAGACTGGCGGTAATTGAGCGCTGATTCTTACTGGTCTTCGCCAGCGCCAAGGTGCATTTTTCTTGGAGGCCGGCGCGGAGATGAGCAATCGCCTCTGTGTCGCTCTTGATCTGTAGGTCGGCTTTTGCCTCGCCATGGAAGGTTGGGCCAATAATTTCGAAGGAGGCCTGACACTGTTGGTCGCTGCAGTCGGAGATAGAGAGGCCCGCACCCTCTTCATGCGCTGAGACGTCTCCAGTGCGCCGAACGTACGTGAACATTCCCCATTCGCCAGTCCACTGCCAGGGATCGACGACCACATTGGCGTGTAGACAGTCCGCTCTGAAATCGTTGCAGACCTCTTCCTCGGCGAATGCCAAAAGAGCAAGGACTTTCAAAACAATGATGAGGAGGAATACCCGTGTCACCCTAGACACATGTGGACAGAAGCAGACAGTCCTTTCGTACAAAGCTAGCGATTCTGGATTGACAAGTTTGGGCATTTTCTCCTCCGCACTTCATACATCAGCAAATGGCCTTCCAACGTCTTTGCTTAAAAAGCCAAGGAGCGACGGCAACGGATGTAAATTAAAAAGACAGTTCAAAAGTGCTTATTTCTTTACCATTGTGATTCCGAGTCCGAGGTGCCGGTCTGCAATTGTTGGCCGCCAACCACCCTCGCTCCCGTGTCTCCTATTGCACGGCCAGCACTTGCCGTGCCGCCTGAACGGGCAAGGAAGCTTTGGTGTGGGATGTGCGCGTAGAGAAATCGACAGTATGCCCTGATGAAACCGGACAGAGAGTGTGCACCAAGCTACATCGTTGCACTACAACACTGCCTTAGTAACAAGCAAAAGGACGGGGGGACTGTCCTTCTCCGCGGCCCTTCGAAGGAAGTCCGCCGATTCAAAGCGACCGCGTACGCATTTGCTTGCGCCTGCGGATCAGCACGTAAACTACAACCACGACAACCAAGCTGCTGGCAAGGGCGCTCACTGCCGTTTTGTAGTGAATTAGAGAAGCAAGGAATACGAATGGCGTAAAGTCAGGAGCATGGACCGTCTTGATCCAAATGAGGCCGTCGTTTTCTTTTGCGATAACAGCATGGCCCTCGCCGCTCTCAACCCAGATCGGCTCGCGAGTCCAAAACACAGGATCAGAAGCCGGACCTGCGGCTTGGGAACGGAGATCGAGGAAATAGTCTTGTTTGCTCAAACGGCCCAGAAATTGTTCTAAATCGCCGGTCTTGCCGTGAACCCTCCCGTAACCTATATCCTCATTTGTATTGCCAGGAAAGATCATCACAGCGCCTCCCGATTCCGCATAGGGGACGATGGTATACAGGTGCGTTCCGAGGCTGCGATGGAGTATGCCGCCGATGGAAGCAGGGCTCCTTTCGTTATCCATATGCAGGTGGCTTACGTGCGCCCACAGCATCAGCTTGCCGTTGCCCAGATTCTTCTTCAGGAGGTCAACAAACGCTGCTGCCTTAACGTCCCGAAGACCTTGATATCCCAGCGGGACCGGATGAGCTAGCTCGTCATGAAACTGGAGCACAATGCGCAAATTTGCAGGAATTAACTCAAGTGTCTTCGCGTGTGGCACATTGGGATAGCGCTTCTCTACCGCTGGCTCGGCTCGCAGAGTCCACTGCTCAAGCGTTTGAATGGCTGCCTCCACACGATCATGGTCCCCTGGGCGGTAGCCGCCGACCAGAGGAGCTATGTCGCGCGTCCACCGGTCCCCATTAAACCCTTCGGGCGGAGGTGCATACGTATACAGTCTATTGGCGAGCTGCCAGAAGACATTCAAGCCCTGCGAACCGTGACCGTTTCCGGGCTGAATATCGTAACCAGCAACATAGAGCGAGTAAGGGGAATGCCAGGTATCCGCCTCATAGCTCAGAAGTTTTTGCATCTCAGAGGTATTCCAGAGGCCAAAGAAGCCGCCCAGGGCATGTTCGCAGTCCTGGTTGGTACGGCCGGAGTTCAGCAGGTCGTCCTGCGCGACCCAGACATCAGGTGCGGATCCCTCCATAACCAATGCGTGAAAGTCCATTTTTTCGTTTAAGTAACGGACGATCCCCAAACGAACGAGCGGAAACTCGTGCGTCATGTGAATTGATTCTGCGAGCGATACAACCTCTACATCCTTAAACATTGACTGCAGAAATGAGAACTGGTTCGGATTAGTGAAGTCTTCGCGATCAATCGGGTGCACCGATAAGGTTGCGGGCACGACAGTTCGATTACCATTTGAGCCCGCCGTAGCAAGCAGCACGAGAGCCATCACAATCGATAGTCGTCTCACTAAATTCCCTCGATTCTTGAGGAATGTCCCGTGGCTCACCAAGCGCGCCGACGAAATTGCTTCCGTGGGAACGACATGTCAAGCTGGCAGAGCAATTTGCTGTCTAGGCCCGACGCGATTTCCTATTTGCATGCCCGGCACAGAGCCTTCACCGCGCCTGACGATTTGTAGGAAAAGAGGAAAAGACCGGTAAGGCGACCAAGAAAAGGGCTCTGCCTCCTCCGCCGTTCCATCCTCGGTGATCACTTGCAAAACGGCCAACTTATATCACTACACACCGGCCAATGCGAGGTGGCCGGAACATTCCGGTGCTATTGTGTTCTTCCCTGTCGGGGCAGGTTTAATCTGTAACAGTCTGCGTCCTAACCGGAGTTCCAACTTCTGAGTGGCCGGCCAACCGCTGAGAATCAGATTGAAAGGTGTCGGGAATCCTAATTCAGACAGTCGTTTTTTCAAGAAGAAGCTAAGCCCTCTTGAACTGTACCGCCGTTCGACATGAAAGCGACCCGAACCTAGTTTGGATCGATGGTGTAGCTTCGGTGCATCCCTACGTGCAGCCGCACTCTTTGCCCCGGTTCTGCGTTTACGCGAAACACGGCCGTGGAGCCATCAATGTTGGAGGGTTGCGGGTCGGAGTCCACTATCCAATCCTTAGGAACCTCGTGCTGGACTATGAAGACGGCAGGCTTGTCGGTCGGATTTTGTACGACATATTCCTGCTCGGCAACCCGGACTAAGAAACGGGAGCGCTCACTTTCCGTGATCTTCTCTTCGATATGATGGGACGAAAACACACTCTCAAGGTGACAGATAGCATCATCGCGGAATGCGTCATTGTGGTCGCCGAGAACCAAAGGGTCGGACTCGGGCTGGATCAGGCAAGATTTGTCGACGATGATCAACAAGCGGACCGGCTGGTCTTCGGCCCGTGCTGCCAGCACGGCGAGCAGCGTGGCGGCCAGAGCGAGGGCCACAGATGGGAGCACCTTCAGGCCTGTCATAGCAACAATGGTACACGCGAATGCGCGTTTTTGCCGGTTGATTCTTTTCTGGATTCGATTACTCCTCGAAACCGACTTGTCGTCTTCCTAATGTCCAGGTCTGGCCTATCATGAGCAACCCAGACCCTGTGAAGCTGGTTATTGTTCCTGCGCATCAGCCTAGTTCTCCAGCTCTGCGGGCCGCACTTGAGCGCGTGTCCGTGGTGCAGCAAACGATCGAGCATGGCGCTTATGGCGGCCGGATGGCGAGGAGTTTTCCCCGATGAAGAGAGCCGGAATCAGCAGATTGCCGAATTAGACGTTCCGGCACAGTTATCGTTTCTAGCTGGACGACATGGGAACGACGGTGGCTGTCCAGCAAAAGCTGATGCTCCATTCCGACATCGGACCACGATGAATATTTACCACGATGTGCTAACCGATGAAAGGGCGCAGGCGCACTCGAAAGTTGTGCGCATGGCGCTTGCGCGAGCTTACGTGATTTGCGACGGATTTGTTGAACAGTTAGATTGCTGACAATATGGCGGAGAGAGAGGGATTCGGTTCCTTGAGCGCCTAATCGGCTCTCTAGCTTACAAGTGATACCTTGTTTCGAATGCCAACAATGCCGCCAATGCCGCAGGCCATTACCCCCTATTGCCCGCCAGGCTTGTGAGCACAAACAGAGCACAGCCTTAGTCTCCGGTAGACCTCCGCAAATTCGGCGCTGAACTGGGTGATGACGACCACAAGGCGGGCTCTCTACGGCGAGCTCGGCCATACTAGCATTTGCAACGTTTTGGCGCAAACTGATGCGTCGCTTCCCCAACCGCCGAGAATAGTTGTGCGTTTGTCGAATCAAATGGCGAGGTGAGTTGGACGACGCAGGAGAGCATAGGAGCCCAATACAAGGGTGCGAGTGCCGATGTGGCCGAGAGGTGCGTGATGCAGTCGCTTCGGGACATAGCCAGACTGGACGGCTCAGCTGTACATAGCTTCCCGTAATGGCAACAGCGACAAAATAGCCAAGAAAATTGCTATATTGCGGTGTTTGCGACTTTCAATGTGCTCTTCGTAGACTTTCAATCAGCCCAGGTTTTGCCATCGCCATATGAGGTGGGATGCCTTCGTTTTAGGTAGAAGACCCGGACGGGCTGGCCGTGGAATTTGCTGGCAATGGAGCAGCATTCAGCGTGCCCTTGAAGGATCTGAGCGATGGTCTTCGCGGCTTCGAGATTTCGGACCCTGATGGCTACGTCTTGTTCTTCGGACGACCAAGGTAGACGGCCGGGCAGGCGCGGACCACGCATCGGTTCGGTAACTGCGGTGCTGGCGCAAGATCGTTCAATCCGTATTCACATCGCCGGAACATGCAACGGTCCTCAGGGCGGCTTCTGCCGTCGTGATCGCCTTTGTTCTTTCAGAAAGGCATTCTCCGGGCAGCATTAGTCGGACCCTTGGTTAGTACGGGGTGTTTAGCGATGCTCTAGGGGAGGTCAATGTGTCAAAGAGCCCTAATTGCTGTTTACAAGAACAATCCTGACCGCGACAATATCCCTCGGACTCCCACATGACGTACATTAAATGCAAATGGAACCATACTCATCCCGATGATCCCATCTTGCTTTACAGCGAGTTGGACGACGAACGGCGAGAAAGTCGAAAAATTGAGATCTTTCGGGACGGGAAAAAAGGCTTCGCAGATAGCGACACAGAGTTCGGCGGTTCCAGTCTTGGACTTGAGCCAGTGCCCCCGTTGAATGAAATTGCCGCCGATTACCAATTCGAACCCGAGGTAATAACGAAAGCCGAGTTCGAATTGGTGTGGAGTGAGGCCACTCAGCGTGCAAGGATGAGTGATGGGTATGGCCACTACCGGTCCTGAGTGGAGTCGAGAAGAGGCGCAGT
>JAFAPG010000715.1 GCA_019247235.1 Acidobacteriota bacterium | reverse complement strand
TTCCTAAAAAATCCAAGCTGCCAATAAACGGGGATGGCACCGCTAGGTCTCCGCAGCTAGCGGGGACGAATCTCCATTGTCGAAACGTGTCCATTGCATACGTATCGAGGGCTCCGGCGGAGTGAGATATCACAATGTCCTCTAATTTGCCGTTTTTGTTGATAACAGCAGAAACTTGCACTTCTTGCAGCGTCGTGCTCGTCAGCTCCGTAGGGTAAATAGGATCAGGCACGCTTATCGGCGAAGGAGGAGTCGGATGTTCACACCCTTCGGTGGTTTTGTACTGCGCATCCACTTCGAAGGATTCAGAATTCGAAGTGAAGTCCTGGGTTAAGTCTTGTACTTCAATGACCGCAGAAGTTTTCTTGGCTTGAAAGGTCGTGACCAGGCGGGGAAATTGCTTTCCCTTGAACTCCTGATACTCTGAAAACCGATTGGACAGGGGTCCATAAGAGTCAGTTTCTCTCAGAAGAAGCCCGCTCACTGGATCTAGACAAAATTGTGTTTCAGTGCTTAGCCTTGCCATCCGCAAGAAGCATCGCATTTTTTGCCCATCTACCTTTTTCTCCTTGATACTGCCCAGCCACTGTTCTCGCTTAACATACAATTCGGCTGCAAAATTCAAGGAACCAATTCGTGCGCGTATGACTCGCGCCTCTGCCGAATCTCCCTTTATCGAAACCGTGCCCGTGCCGCCGATCCTGATCGCACGATCCTTAGCGATGGAAATTTCTTCGCGCCATTGATGGGGGCTGTGCCAGATAAGCAGATAATCAGCGTCGATCGACCTATGATCGTCCGCATGTACTCTGGCATGCAAGCGAAAAGGAACAGCGCCGGCACTCCGAATATTCGAGAGCTCGGCGGCCCGCTGCAGCAGAGATAACGCTTGGGTATTGTCCGAGGCTTGACACAAAGACACCAAAAACAAAATGAAAGGCCCGAAGAGTTTCGAGCTTAGCGTGAAGATTCGCCCCATTCCGTCTTCAGAGTAATAGCTCTTACCGGCTTAGTTGATGACTCCGGATGTGCCCAGGTGACTCACGTAATGGCCCACGAGCTAGCTAGGCTCGTTTACCGGATTTCTTCCGCTTGATTTCCAAACGTTTATAACGTCGATTCGTACGTCGCAAATTCAAAGCATCAGCAAGTAATGTCTCCCTCGAGGTGCCGCGTCGGAGTCGCTGCCATCCTCGTGTACAGGGCATGAATGCTTCCGCAGTCTTGCCGAAGATGCCGGAAGATATTGGGGGCGTCAACCCGAGGCCAAAGGGCAGGATTTATTCGCGGCACGGCGCGACTGAACTCGATTCGAAATTCTTCCCAATGAGCTTTAAGGGCAAAGGCAACGTACGCGTCAGTCGCCTTACTGCTGATTCCAACTTCACACTGCAAGCTCGGCTGGCACCTCAGGCTCGTCAAAGATTTGTCAATACTCGCGTCTTCTTAGCCGCAGTCAGAATTTTTGTCGTATTATCAATCCGCCGCTTCTCAGGATAAATTCAAGGAAAAGGAAAATGAAACATACACTCGTCGCAATCGTTCTATCGCTCGCCTGGTCGGTGAGCGCGACAGCTGACGTTACTGTGAAGCAGACGACCGCAGGTAAAGGTCTTGGCATGTCCGGCAGCGCCCCCGCCACTACTTACATCAAGGGCGATAAGATGCGATCGGAGGTACAGCTTGGAGACAAGACTCACGTGACTATCTATGACCTCGACGCCCAGAAGATGTACATCTTCGATTCCAAGAAGAAGGAAGCGGACGTATGGGATATGGCCGACTTCGCGCAGGAACTCTCGAAGAAGGTTGACGTCTCCAGCATCAAAGCTTCGCTCAAGCCGAACGGCCAGACCAAACAGATCGCCGGCGCCACTGCAACAGGCTTCGACCTAGAGGTCTCGATGCAATCAGCCATGGCTGGCAATCAGTCGATGATGATGACGGTAAATCTCCAAGGTCCCGTCTGGATTGTTAAAGGGGCTCCGGGCGCCGCCGACTACAATCGCTTTTACAAGGCTGCAGTAGAGAAGGGATGGATCTTCAGCGATCCACGCGCGGCTAAGGGCCAGCCAGGACAGGCGAAGGCGGTGGCCGAAATGTACAAACAGATCTCAGACATTGGTGGCATCGCCTACGAGAGCGACCCTCAAGTCAAGATGAGCGGGGAAGGGCCAATGGCAGGGCTATTAGCCAAGATAGGCAACGTATCCTTCTCGAGCACGGTTACGACGGTGGAGACGGTTCCACTGGCCGAGGAGCTCTTCGCCCCGCCCGCAGACTACAAGCTAAATCCGAAAAAATAGGACAAGTCTTTCGGTGATGCCGCTACCTGGAAGTTGCTCCAATTAAGCTGCTCTAATTAATTGATAAGGCTGGAAGCCCGGGCAGAGTTGAACTGCCGACACGCAGTTTAGGAAACTTCCGCTCTATGGCACGTAATCCGCTATTTGCGCGGATTTTTGCGTGTTGTTCACAACTTTTGCATAACATTTTTTCCTAGAATCTCCCCGCCTTTATAATCGAATCGCGGGGCCGTAGCTCAACTGGACAGAGCGAGAGTTTCCTAAACTCTAGGTTGGCGGTTCGATTCCGCCCGGTCCCTCCATTCACTCGCCAGCGTTCAACAAGCTCTGGGTTCTTCTTGCCGATGGAGTTAAATTGTCGACAGCGGAGGTTGCCTTAATGTCATTCTTTCACGGCACACTGTTGGCTCTATTTTTGGGAGCAGGAATCGAGTTCCTACTGCTCGTTTTATTCCTACTCGCGGTCACGCCGATGCGCCACGCCGTAATCGGACTGACCGCACATCTTCATTCGACGCTGTACTCACCAACGTTTTGGGGTATCGGGTTCGGCGTGGCGGTATTCATGCCGCTGCTGCTATTCTGGGTGAGCTTCCGAGCACAACCGAGATAAGGTCGGGTAAAAACACAGATTTCGTTAAACCTGCAATGCCAGGTTAGATTTCGGGGGCTGGACGTCCAGTCACTTACCGATATTATGCTGTGGCAGCCTGGCCCGATTTCTTAGAGGCTTTCGAGCGTGCTGCTTCAAGATGTGCCCGGAGGTCAGCGGCAATTTCAGCGCAGACAAATTAGATTTTCTTTGGGTACCCGGCCAGTCGCGAATCCCTTTCGCACTGGTGACACATGTCTTGCTCCGTAAGCACGATGAGCCGGCGTTTCGCCTCTGTGTTAGGAACAGCATGTCCGACCGAAGCTTGAGGAGCTTTCCAACGGCAGGCTTCAGACCTGCTGTCTTTGCGCCACTCGTTCGAATTGTGGCAACAAAGGACCGTCCTTGCTAACCGCGTCGAAGTCGAAAACGCCTCCAGAGCGAAGCCGTAGGCGTTCGCGGGAAAAACGTGTGCCATATTGAGCCGGCATCCACTCGAGCCTGACCCAATCCTCGACTTCTGGCTGAATTCGGGTGTCTGCCACATTATTTCAATCCTCACGGTGCGAGTTTAACATGCCGGTCGACGCGTTCAGTTTCCGGCCTTCGGGGCCCGCGCGCTCTTCCCCTTTCTCACGTAGCTACCCGGACAGTGATTCCGCAAGCCAATGCTGCCGCGCCGCTGACCTCAATGCCGAGCGGCCCGTTATCGGTTAGAAATCTGAAATCAAGTTCTTCGCCAGGTTTCCCGGCGGGGAATAGGCATACCCGCCTTACAGGGACTCGTTAGCACGTAGGCTCCAATCCTTTCTTTTCCTCTTTCCCCTTTGTCATGGAAGGCCCATCGCCGGACCGCTCACCAACACCGCCAATATCCGTATTTTGAAGGGGTGCTCGTTTTACTGTTCTTGTGGTTCACGTGGCAGATGCTTTTGGTGCTCTGGAAGGCCAGGTAAGGATGATCCAAACGGCGCTGAACTACTCAGCTTAGTTTTGTGAAACTGGGAGGCTTTACATACGATACAGGGGGTGGGACTGGGCATTCTTCCGCTTGCGCTGTTATACGCAGTGGCTGTGCAGAGTGGATGGAATCAAAAGATCCTGCTGCTCTTGCTTGCAGTCTGCGGAATTGCGGTAGCTTCGCTCGTGT
>JAFAPG010000658.1 GCA_019247235.1 Acidobacteriota bacterium | reverse complement strand
CCGCCCAGCACAGCCCTTCGCCATACCCATCCGAAGCACCATCCGAGAAGCGACATGAAAACAACTGCGAACCAAGACACTTCGAGCCACAGATCAGCGATGATGCCGGGCGCCGAACCGACCGCGCCAACCCAGCCCAACACGTCTGCAAATCCTTCGCCGGTGCCGGCATTGTTCAGTAGTTCGGGAACACCAAAGTCTTCATATTTCGTAGGCCAGACGGAGCTTGGAATCGGGCGCACAAGAAGTTGTGCCAGATACCGGCGAAGCCAGAAATAATGACCCCGCCGCTCAGCGGCAAGCACTGCGCCGGTGCCGTAGATATATTCGTTACCGGTATCGGATTTTTCGACGATCGCTCGGATTTTATTCGCGTCGGTGGTAAGGGCAAAGTTCGAACCAAGATAGATATTGCTTCGGTTCGTTACCAGAAATAACGAGAGCCAGCCAAGAAAAGCACCCACCGCCAACATGGCCAGCACCGGCGGACGCTTGTTCCGGTAAATATAAGAACCCATCAACAGGATGATCATGAGGGCGAATGTGGGACCTCGCCGAGCCATCAGCAGCGCTTGCGCAAGCCATGGAACTCCGAAAACCAGGATCAGCAAAATGTTGAGAAGACGCAGCCCTTCCGTCGCTGCTGCACCGATAACCAGAAGCACTCCCACCAGTAGCAAGAGGTTGCCATCGCGTACGTAGCCGTTATCGTCCCAGCCGCCGCTATATGATTTGCTGAACGCATTGATAAAGCCGCCAACATTGACAATCGAGATGGTCCAGCACAGAAGCCCGACACTGCCGACAATGAGGGCGCCAATCCGAAGCCGCCGGCAACTGAGCAGTGAAAGACGGTGCGCCTCGCGCCGACTTTGAGGCAACCGAAGACCGGCTGCCGCACACGCCGAAACAAAACCCACAATGCCAAGCACGTTGAGAGTCTGGACAAAGACAAGCTGCTCGGGCTGGAAATACTGAAAAAGAGCACCCGAGCGGTAGAGCTGAGAGGGCATCCACGCGTATAAGAAGGCCATCATGGGAGCCATGAAGAACAAGGGGTGAAAGACATCGCGGCTGCCGTCATAAGCGATCAGCATTCCGGCGACAGAGATTCCGGCGGCAACCCACATTAGGGCTTCAAACATGAGGCGCCAGAGCCTCCTGGGTTGCATTTTCCGAGTTCAGGAAACGGCCGACGGCGGCGACGATACCGCGTCGGAACCGTGTCCACGTAAACTCCTCGGCTCGACGGCGAGCGGCCTCTTGCATGTCACGGAGCTGAGAGCGGTTCGACAACAGCCAGTCGATACGCGCTGCGATAAAGTCGGGCCGGCGAGGCTCTACGACAAAGCCCTGAATGCCGTCGTCGATCAGATCTGGGGCAGCAGTATGCGTTGTACTGATCAGGGGCAGGCCGCAAGCGAGCGCCTCAAGGAGCACCTGGGCAAAACCTTCGGCCACAGAAGGAAAAACGAAAGCATCTGAGGAACCGTAGGCGGCGAGCAGGTCAGTCTGGCTGATGTTGGGCCGGAGATCTATTTGTGAGCCGAACGATTGAAATAGCGCCAAATCGTCGACGGCGCGTCCACAGACAGTCAGATGAAGCTGAGAACTCTTTATGAGCCGCAGCGCTTGAAGCAGGTACTTGATACCTTTACGCTGGTTGATCGTACCTACGAAGAGTAGCCGTAACGGTCCTCGACGCGCGGAACTTGCTCGATCTTGTGAAGGCGCAAAGCGTTCCAGGTCCACGCCGTAATGAACAACCTCTATTCGTCCGGCCGGCGTGCCGTTCTCAATCAGGGTCTTGCGGGTAAAGGACGAAGCGCACAGAACATGAGCGGCCATGCGATTCTCTAAGGCAAGCTGCTCGAAATCCTGCTGGGGAAGCGAAACTTCCCACTCTTTCTCGAGCGAAGCAGAGCAATCGGGATGATCGAACAACTCGCGCTCGAGGATTCTTCGGACACTCGCAGGGTGCGGATGAACCTGGAACAGAATACCTGGGCGCGCAAAGTTGGAGAAGGCGTGGAAGCCATAGTAGCTGTAACTGAGCAACTGAGAGTTGTTTTTCGTGGCGAGGCGTCCGGCTTTCCGACCCAGTTCCGCATCGGTCCAACGCTGTGCCTGACGGCGGAGCGCAAAACTGGCGCGCGGGCATTTATCTAATACGAACGAAAGCGGTCCAGAGGGCAGAGAGCAACGCACGCGTGATGAAGAAAGCCCTTCGGCAAAGCCCGCACCAAGCATCTGGCGAACCGAAGCTGGCAGGAGGTGGGAGGCAAAGCTTGCAACGGCGCGGTTTCCCGGCCAATAGAGATCGGTTACGAGCGTGTCCAGCAGTCCCGCTTCCGATAGGGCGCGAGAAACTTGGTAGCCGTCGCGGGCTCCGCGATGGACTACCACCACCTTGTTCGTTGGGCTCGTTATTTCGGTCGGCACTCTAGGAATCCTCTACAAAAGCGAATCGAAATGGTTCTTCAGCTCGGCGGCCGCACGGGTCCAGGTAAAGAGCGCGGCTCGTGTGCGTCCACGCGCGCTCAGTTCCTGACGCAGAGCATCATCGGCGAGCAAGGCCCGGATTGCCTCGACATGCGCTGAAGGGCGGTCTGGCGCCACAAGACACGCGGCGGTACCTGCTATTTCGGGGAGCGAAGACGCCCTAACCGTAACCACGGGCGTTCCGCACGCCATCGCTTCGAGTACAGGCAATCCAAAACCTTCATACCGGGAGGGAAACCAGACAACCTGGGCAGCAGAATAGAGCGCCCGTAACGCATCATCAGGAACAAAGCCAAGCACGTGCACGCGGCTGCCCAAGTTGGCCGCACGAGAGGCGTAAGCCGGGTCGGAGTGATTGATAATCACGAGCCGCAAATCGGGATCGGCTTCCTGAATGGCGGGCCAGGCATGGAGGATGAGTTCCGCATTCTTGCGGAAATGAAGGCCACCCGGAACGAGAACCAAGCGCAATTGCGCGAGCCCGGCTTTCTCGACATAGGCGCGG
>JAFAPG010000636.1 GCA_019247235.1 Acidobacteriota bacterium | reverse complement strand
GTCAAGGTGGCTCGAGGGAACTGGGACTCTGCAGATTGAAATGGAGCGATAAAAACAGAGATCTCCACGGTCGGCGCAGCTTCCTCAAACAACTTGCTCGCGCAATGTTTTGGAGCTCCTTTCCGCAGTTTGGGGGGGCGCGCGCTTTTTCACAGGCGGCGCCGGAGTTTCCCTTTGAAGTCGTCTCTCCGCAGGCCAGTGGCATCAGCTGGGTACACCGGAACGGCCGCTCGCCAGAGATGTACCCGCCGGAGACGGTCGGTGCGGGGTGTGCATTTCTTGATTATGACAATGACGGGTGGATGGATATTTACCTCGTGAATAGCGGTGCCTGTGATTTCTTTAATCCTCATCCGCCGCTGCGAAACGCGCTCTACCGGAATAACCATGATGGCACGTTCACCGATGTTACCGAGAAGGCAGGAGTGCCCGGTGGCGGGTACGGAATGGGCGCGGCGGTCGGTGATTATGACGGTGATAGCTTCCCCGACTTGCTGGTCACGCAGTACAACGGTGTCATTCTCTACCACAACAACGGCAATGGCACGTTCACAGATGTCACTCGCAAAGCTGGTTTACCGGCTACCGGTTGGGCAACGAGTGCGGTCTGGTTTGATTATGACAATGACGGAAAACTAGACCTGTTCATATGTCGTTTCGTCGATTTTGATCCCTCGAGGAATAAATTCTGCGGAGATCGCGAAAGCGGCCTGCGCTGGTACTGCACTCCAAGGGTCTACAACCCGGCACCGAGCTGGTTATTCCATAATAATGGTGACGGTACCTTTACAGACGTCAGCGAGGATTCTGGCATCGCCAAGTCTTTGGGGAAAGCCTGGGGAGTGGTCGCCTGTGACATCAATAATGACGGGTTAATCGACCTATTCGTGGCTAACGATACGGTGGCAAATTTTCTATTTCTAAATCGCGGCAAGGGGAAGTTCCAAGAAATGGGGGTTGAGGCAAACGTGGGCTATAGCGGCGAAGGCCATGCCCGCTCGGGCATGGGGGTGGATGCCGCTGATTATGACCAGGATGGGTGGCTCGACCTTTTTGTCTCGAACATCGATCACGAAATGTATTCGCTCTATCACAACAACCACGACGAGAGCTTTGACGACATGGCGACCGCTAATGGCATTGCAGAGGTCACAGGGCTGATGAGCGGGTGGGGAGTGAAATTCTTTGACTACGACAACGATGGCAATCTCGACCTGTTTCTTGCCAATGGTCATCCTGATGACAAGATTGAAAAGCACTCGAGCGAGGTCAAATATTTGGAGCCGATGCTGCTTTTCCGCGGCGATGGAAAAAAATTCAAGGATGTTTCTGCTGCAAGCGGGCCCATCTTTGAAAAGCCCTATGCGGCCCGAGGCATGGCCGTCGGCGACTTTAATAACGACGGAGGCTTAGATGTTTTAGTAGGCCTAAACAATGATGCACCTCTGCTGCTCAAGAATCTTGCCGGACGCCGTAATCATTGGCTGGGCGTAAAGCTGATGACTAAGCGCGCGAACCCTGATGCCGTGGGAGCCATCGTAACCTGGCAAGCCGGAGATCTGGTTCGTTCACGCTCAAAGACGGGAGCGGGAAGCTATCTCGCCGCCCATGATCCTCGTCTGGTGCTCGGCATTGGGATTCGTACCAAAATTGATTGGGTGGAAGTTAAATGGCCTGAGCCCAGCGGTCGCGTGGAACGTTTCACCAATCTCCCCATAGACCGATATACGACCTTGGTGGAAGGTCACGGTGCTACTTCTGAAAAGTAGTGCTGATCTCTCGACCGCAGGATCACTTCCTTTGTATAGTGGATTCGCGCCTGCCGCCAGTGCCCGGTTTCACGCTGCCGTCAACACTGGATGGTTGGATCAAAGAGTCTTCCGGGCGAGCGGCAACGGTCACAGTCACGCTGGAGACAAAATCCAGGACCGGACGACGGCTAGGGGTTCTATACAAGCCTAAGATTTGTCACCATGCGCTTTCCCGTTCTGTCGTTTGAAAATCGCTGGTTCTTGCGGGTCCTCTTTCCTGGTTGAATGATCACTCGGCGCAGAATGATTTCCGTTGTAGCAGGCAGCGCCGGGGCCGCGCTCACCCGCGGCGCAGTATCCGTCTTTGGGCAGGGAGTCTCATCGCGCGGCGTAAAGCCGCAGCCTCGCGGGAAGCCTTCCGGGCGCCCTTTTCTTGCGCGCTTTACCGATATCGCCAAGCAAGCCGGGCTTGTCGAACCG
>JAFAPG010000562.1 GCA_019247235.1 Acidobacteriota bacterium | reverse complement strand
CGATAACAACCTTTTTTGGTTTCTTCGTTGAGAGTCGTTGATCGCGAATTTAGCCTCCTTTTGATTATCTCTAGAAGTCAAGTCATCTCATAAATACTCGGTGGGCTACGTGTTCGTTCTCGCCAATATATACGACGAACAGGCAATCTCTAGCCCTGCACACCTTGGCCGATTTTCGGATATGATGCCGAACTATAGATCGCAGGTCCGCTTCGATCGAATTTGCTTGGGGTGTTTCGATGAGATTGCGCCCCCGACGCTGCTTTGCAGCCTTTCTCCTGGCGATTTCCTTCGCAAATGGAGTGGGAGCGGCGCAGACCACGACCTCCGGCGCGGTGACCGGCGTCGTCACTGATCAGAGCGGTGCAGTTGTGCCGAATGCGGATGTCGAGATCAGGGACGTCAACAAGGGCACGACCGAGTCAACCGAAACAGATCGCGACGGCGTGTACCGTTTCTTCTTTCTTTCTCCCGGCCAATACACGCCAACCGTAGAGCACGACCGCTTTCGCAAGGAAAGCCGGAGTGTGACTGTATTGCTAGAGACTCCACTCACAGTCAACATTACGGTGGAGATTGCGAAAGCAAACATGCAACTCTTAGTGGCCGCGGAAGCTCCGCTTGTTCAGGCAGACAACGGCGACGTTTCGATTACCATGAGCCAGACGCAGATCTCGGAACTACCCAACCCGGGGAACGACCTCACCTACATTGCCCAGACTGCTCCCGGCGCAATCATGGCCACCGATAATGCGCTCACTGGAGGCGGGGGGCGGGAACTTTTCAATTCGGGGAATGCCGGGGACCTCAAATCTCTTCACCTTGAATGGAATGAACGACAACTCGGGTCATATTAATTTTACTGGTGCTTCGGGCATGCTTCTGGGTCAGAACCAAATTCAGGAAGCCACTGTGGTCAGTAATGGCTACTCGGGACATTTTGGAGATGCCCCAGGCTAGTATGTGAACTATGTCACAAAGTCCGGAGGAAATGACTTCCACGGGAACGCCAAGTACTTTTGGAATGGCAGCGTGTTGAACGCTACCGACTCGATCACGAAAGCATTCGGCAATCCTCGGCCCTTCGATATCGCCAATCAGTGGGCGGGTTCGGTGGGAGGGCCAATCAAGAAAAACAGGTTGTTTTTCTTTCTTGATACCGAGGGAATACGAGTCTTGCTGCCCTCTCCTGTCCAGGTTCTTCTCCCGAGCCCACAGTTCGAGGCGGCAACCATCGCCAATATCGATTCTATCTTTGGCTCTGCGTCCGCTTCGGATGCTTTCTACAAGCAAATCTTCAGTCTGTATAACCAAACCCCTGGAATAGCAGCGGCAACTCCGGGGAGCTTCTCCGATCCTCTCGGCTGTCTCGATGCAAGCCCGAGTGGTATGTTCATCGGTCCGCAGACTCCCCAGGGGGAACTCGGCGTGAACCTTCCGTGCGCAATTCATTTTCAGGAAACGCTTGGGCAGCCGACGAGTGAATCCCTTGTGTCTGGCCGTATGGATTGGAACATCCGTACCAACGATCGTGCTTTCTTCCTCCTGCAGTACGACAATGGCCGTCAACCCATTGTCGTCGACCCCATAAGCTCACTCTTCAACGTTTATGAGAACGGGCCATGGTGGCAAGCCCAGTTGAGCGAAACTCACACCTTTGGAACTACCGCCGCGAACCAGTTCTTATTGGCGGGGATTTACCAAGATGACGTGCTGAGCCTCGTAAACCCGATGCAAACCCTGGCCGCTTTTCCGACCACCCTGGATTGGTCCAACGCGGGTCAGCCGTTCACGTCGCTAGGAGGATCTGACAATCTCTATGGCTATCCCCTTGGCACGGGACTCACAAAGTACGAGATCGCCGATGATTTCCTGAAGATGTGGGGCAAGCACAATTTCGGATTCGGGGGACAATTCTTCCGAGCATTTTTGAGACACGCCCAATATACCCAGAACGCCGTCGGAGATGTCGTCCCACAAACCATCGATGCATTCTATTCCGGAGGCGTGGACCCAGCATCTCCCAGCAGTGACTCGACACGCTTGAATCAATCCTTTCCGACGCAGCGGGCCGAGCTCTTCCGTAACTACACTCTGGCGGGCTATGGGCAGGATGAGTGGCGCGCAAAATCCAACCTGGCCCTTACTCTCGCCCTGCGCGTAGAGCATCAATCAAATACGGTATGCGCCAACGATTGCTTTTCCGAATTCTCAGAACCGTTTGAATCGATCAGTCACGACCCCGCACAGCCTTACAATCAGGCACTCTCGGTTCGTGAGCAAGCCTTTCTTCACACGGACCCTGTTGTCTGGGAGCCGCGATTCAGTTTCGCTTGGCAACCGCTGGGAGTATCCCATAATACCGTGGTACGTGGGGGTCTCGGGCTATTTTACGAACTACTCTCTGGCGGGCTCGCATCCAACTTCACTTACAATCCATCACTCGTCAACCGCGTGACCGTACTTGGCGCCTACAATCTCGCTCCGGAGGAAACCAACAGCCTCTTTAAAGTGGCCGCCGCGTCGAATGCCGCCTTTGTCAAAGGCTTTGCAGCCGG
>JAFAPG010000336.1 GCA_019247235.1 Acidobacteriota bacterium | reverse complement strand
GTGCAGTACTGGCAGCCGATGCAGATTTGGGGATCATGCTGCACGATTCCTGTCTTTGGATCCTTCTTGTAAGCGTCGACTGGACAGCCAATGAGGCATGACGGTTCTAAGCAATGATTGCAGCCCATCGAGACATAGAAGCGATGTGTCTGCGGATACCAGCCGCCTTCGATTTCCCCCACCCGCCGCCAGTTAATATGGGATGGGTTTCCATTCTGTTCATTGCAGGCCACGACACAGCACTTGCAGCCAATGCATTCGCTCATGGCAAAGTGAAAACGGTACTGTTCGCCCGCCTCAAGCGGGCGTTCAGGGATTCGTGGTCCGGAAGGGGAAGACGAAATCTGGTATAGAGGCTCGTCGCTCGCTTCGCTTTGGCGACTGAGAAAGAATGCGAGTCCGTCTTCTTGAGCGCGCTCGATCAGGGGCAACGAAGATAGTGTTTCCTGGCTCATCTGGCAGAATCCATTAGCACCCGGCGTTTCAAAGGCTTGGGCAGTCAACTCCGCAACCTGCAACTGTCTTTCGCCTGGAAACGTGAGCATGCTCACGTGCCGCAGCGCACAATTGGGGTGTGCGGCACCAATCGGTACTACCAACGTGGGGATTGAAGAAACCTCGGGGTTTTGGCCCTCGACAAGGAGGCGAACTCAGGCCCAAAAGTCCAAACAACCGCTAGGCCGATAGCTAGTACGGAGAAACGTTATTTTCTCTACACCGCCGCGTTCGTTGTCTCAAGCTTTAACCAAAACCGAACGCAGGGGAAATCAAAAATATTTCTGCCCTACATAATCAGGAATAGGGCTCGAATGGCGTTGACGGGGAGACGTTTGGTTCGAGGCTGCGATCGAAGGTGCGTGATTTTTAAATGCATGCCATTGGTTTTTTGCATGCTCGGGACAGGCCTGACCGCGCCGACAATAAAAGCGTAACGTAGATTGATTGCTAAGTTGGCCGCCGAATGGAGCGGTTCCCCGTCATTAGTAGTACCGAATTCGCAAAGTCGGCGTCTGCTCGAAAGCTAACGTACGGTTATACTTCGATCCACTATGGCCTCCTTCGTCGTGCTTACGGGAGCATCCGGTGCGGGCAAAACGACTATTGCTCGCTCCATGGGAGACTTGGGACTTCCAAACTGCGAGGTGCATTTCTTCGACTCAATTGGCGTCCCCTCTGTCGAGCGGATGTACAGAGACTACGGTCCGGGACAGGAGCCGGGTGGTACATGGCAGCGAACGATGACACTCGAGTGGATGCGACGGATTAGGACAATTTTAGATCGCGGAACTTCAGTCGTCTTTGAGGGGCAGATGCGGATCGCCTTTGTAAAAGAGGCATTGGCGGAAAACCAAATCCGTAGTGCTCATCTCTTCCTTCTCGATTGCGATGACACCACCCGTCGAGAGAGACTTCAGATGGAGCGAGCCCAGGCGGATTTGGCAAACCGGGAGATGATGAATTGGGCTCGTTACCTTCGAGAAGAAGCATACGCAGCCGATATCAGGGTTCTTGATACCGGGCGGCTAACAGTTGCAGAATGCGTCAGTGTAATCGTTGAATGCTTGGACGAGGGGCGCCCTTGAATGTTGGGCCTTCCCACACTGCAAGTTGCCGATTCCAACTCTGGGCGGATTCTCGGCAAACGAGAGAGCGCCGGGATCAATCGGCAGGTTGAAACGGCATCAAGAGCCGTGCAGAGGGAGAGCAGCGAATCCATCCAGCCCCGAGTCGTGCCGACGCGATCGTGTGATATCTCGTGAAGCCTAGCTTATCTAAGCTAAGCTAGGAGATTGGTGGGCCGGGCGGTTGAGCTTCGAAAAGCCGATGGACCCGGCTGCCGACTCCCTTCTTTGAAGGAAGACAACCTGACGATCGATGGGCCTTAGCCGATTGGAGGCCGGCTCCCAAGACCGGGCAGTGAAGGCGATTCTCTCGAAATTCGAAACGATCGCGTTGCCTCGCGGTATCGCACTTTAACTGAGGCGAACATAGGGATGCGTCATGACTGACCATGTTCTCCTACACTGCCGTGACCCAAATCGTATTCTCGTCAGCGCCGTCTTTGGCCACAATGCAGACATGTGCGGCACACCTGCGACAATGTAAGTGATGGAAACCACTCCCATACCCAGACTCAGCGACGGTGTCATCTATCTACGTCGGCTGACGCAAGCGGATGCAGCTGCCCATTTAGCGGGAGAGGATGAGGACATGGCGAAATGGCTCAGTGGTGGACATAGCACGGCTGCTACGGTACGGACCGCCATCGACAAATTTGCGGAGCAATGGCGTACCGGCGGCCCGCGTCGCGCCCTGGGCGTTTTCGATTGCAGTAACGATCGGCTGATCGGTTTTGTCGAGGCGAACCTGGAGCTTCCCGGTGATTCTGCAGAGGTCAATGTCTCTTATGGAATTTTTCCGGAATGGCGAGGGCAGGGACTCGCGGGCCGTGCCGTCAACCTCATGGCCGAATATCTTCGCAGCGCCACCGACGCGAGAGGGATCCTCTTGCAGATCGCGCCGGAGAATAGTCGCTCGATTCGCGTTGCCGAAAAAGCGGGCTTCGTCCTAGTAGGGGTGCACGAATTTGCAGAAGGTCAGCGCGTCCGGTATGTGCGGAAGCTCTAACCGGAGAAGCCTTGCATCCCGGCTGGCTCACCATTCGAAGTGCGGCTGCCAGATCATGCTGGTCCGCGAAATTTTGCGCGGGCCGTAGAGCTCTTCCTGCATTAGTGTGTAGCTGATTTTTACTTTCTCGACGCCGAATTGTACGAGGTTTATTTCCTCGCCGGAGTAGCCGTAACCGCTTGTTAGAACGACCCATGCGCAAAAGCAATTCTGCTCCAACTCTAAGTTCAGGCTTGCCCTGAGCCAGGGGTGTCTGAATTGATTGACACAAGGTTGCTTATTAGCACTGATCGCCCAAATATGTGTCGCCGGTAGTTGTCGAGATGATGGATAGGATCGCCAAGCGACCACAAAACATGAAAAAATGAGTTGGCGCCGCGGATGACATCTCATGAACGCGGATTACCGCAGCGTTTTGTATCGGCGTCCTTGCGGGGGCACCCACTGGATTCGCGCTGGAAGGACTAGGAGATGCGGAAAGGGTTTACGAGAAAACCACAAGCGGACGAGCCCGCAACGGGAGGCAAGAACTACATAACTCGGGGCGGGCTCGAGCGCCTCAAAGATGAGCACCGGTTTCTGCTCACCAGGGAACGTCCGGCCTTGGCGGAGGTTGTAGCGTGGGCTGCCGGCAACGGCGATCGCAGCGAAAATGCCGACTATCAGTACAGCAAGCGGCGGCTGAGGCAGATCGATGGGCGGATTCGCTTTCTCAGGAAGCGAATCGAAGCCGCGGAAGTGGTGGACCCGGAAGCTCGGAGAGCGGGTCAGGCGGAGACGAGGGCATTCTTCGGAGCGACGGTGCGCTATGCAAATGCCGCGGGAGCGGAGCGAGTGGTGAGCATCGTGGGCACCGACGAGGTCGATCTCAACCGCAACCATATCAGTTGGGTGTCACCTCTGGGACGTGCATTGATGAAGTCGGCAGCGGGCGACAGCGTAGTTCTCCAAGCACCGAGCGGTACAGAATACCTGACCGTGCTCGAAGTTTGTTACGAGCGAATTTCTGTGGAGCCGTTTCGTGAACCACCTGGATCCGAGGCCTCGGCAAAGACATCCCCTCGCCGACGCTAATCCACATGACGAAGGTTAGTGTTTATACCGAAGATCCCATCGGCAGGGGTTTTAAGTGTAATTGATTAGATAACAACGTCGGCTCCTCCCCGAGGCCGAGTAGACTTGGGCATGCTACTGACCAAGACTCGGAAGGAAAGGAGCCGAGCATGTTGATTATAGGCTGTGATTTTCATTCGCGCTTCCAGCAAGTTGCGATGGTGGAAACAGAAACCGGCGAACTCATCGAGCGCCGACTGGAACATGGCAATGGGGAGGCGAAGAAATTTTACGCCGAACTACAGAAGCCACTCTGATTCTAACGGCCTGCCCCTCTTAACGCTGTTACTTCTGATCT
>JAFAPG010000670.1 GCA_019247235.1 Acidobacteriota bacterium | reverse complement strand
CATAAGGGAACCACGGGCGCTGCATAATACTCAAGCCAATCACCAGGAGTATCTCATCGCTGCCCAGATTCTGCTGAGGAAACCACGATATTTCATTCAGCCCTTCTGTAAACTTGCCGGCCGTGTCCCAGAGGACCGCCATATCGTATTTGACTTCCGCGGTAAGGTCGCGATCCGGAGGGAGTCCGATTTGTTCCGCCTTGCGCAAATGTTCAAAGGCTGCAGGATAACGCCGAACCTGGTATTCGCATAAACCCAAGTAGGCCCAGGAGGCAGGGTTCGCGGGGCCGAGCTGCGCCGTCTGCCGGTAGGCATCGATGGCTTCAGCATAACGGCCTAGATTGTAGAGGCAGGCCGCTAGACGCCCCCAGCCCTCGACCCATTTACGATTGAGATTGACACCTTCGGCATATAAGCGAGCGGCTTCGTCGAATTGGCGCGCTTCCCAGGCTCGTTGCGCGGCCTCTGACACAGCTTGATAATCCATCGACTGCGTGCCCTGCCTTTTTGCCCGAGGAACCTCTTCCGCACCCCACAAGAACTGACCACAGATGAAGAATGCGAAAAGCAGCACAGAAAAGCGCATTACAAGAACCTTCAGCATCCGAAGTGATGTCATCTTTAATTTTACGATTTACCAGCGCCCGAGACACGCAGAGGAACATGTCGCGCAGTTGTGCTCCCATCGATCGACAGTTTGCCGCTGGCAGGCACGAAAAAAATCGGCTGCCGATTGGAACTCATGCGGCAGCCGATCTTGTCAATGCGCATGGACGCCGAATCAGCGTCTGTGCGGATGTTAGAAGCTATACTTCATCGAGAGCTCCATCACGCGCCGGCCAAAGCGAGTGCTTGCATAACCCGCATAAGCCTGACTGTTGCCAAGCGTCGAAACACCCGCCGCTGGTGCTTTCACCGCGCTGTTGAATGAATAGCTGCTTCCGTTCTGGACCAGATTGAAGGGAAGCGTCAGCGATGGGTCGTTGGTGTTCAAGAACGAGTCGAGCGGATGATTCAGGAAGTTGAAGGCCGAGGCACGGAATTCGAGGTTCTGTCGCTCGGTTACCTTGAACGTCTTGAAGATCGCCAGATCGCTGTTGAAAAACGCAGGAGCATGGATATAGGGCAACTGCCACCGGCCCTGCTGTCCAGGTCCCGGCACGCCAAAGCAGCTCATGTTGACATACTGGTGGGTGTGCAGGTGAGCCGTCGGGTCGCAGGTGACCGTGGGCTGCAGATTTATAGCGTTTGTACCCAGCCAGGATGTGTTCGAGATACCGCTGCCACTGCCGAGCGTTCCAGCATTGCTGGGGTTGGTCCAGTTGCCATTCAGAGTCAGGTTGAAGTTGGTTGTGGCAACTTCGGGCAGATCCGCTCCGCTCTGCCATGTCGTAATACCGGACAAATTCCAGCCATTCACCACGTACGACAGCCCTTTGCTGTGTACGGGATTTCCGGTCTGGAAGGTGTAGGAAAGGTTCACGACATGGGACCGGTCTGTTCCGAGCACTCCGTAGTTGTGCTGCGGACCGGTGGAGTCGACCTGCAGCCCGCTACCGGCGCCGCCGCCCGCCCCCTGAGTACCCAAGGCTTTCGACCAGGTGTAGTTTAGGTTGTAGCTAATACGGCCGGTTTGTCTTGCCCAGCTCGCCTGCAAGCCGTTGTAGTTTGCCACCGCGATGTGGTCCACAAGAATGAGCGGGTTGCCTTGGAACGTGGTACTGCCAGCTGCGGTGCCGCCGATGTTGTACGCGGTTAAGGCGGTCGTTCCGGAGGTCGAGGTCGCGCATGGCGCCGTACAACCGAAGGCTTTAAAGAGACCGCCCATCGGAATGTAATTGATGTTCCAGTCTCCGTTAGGCCGGAAGACCTCGTTGTGCGTGGAACTGCCCACATATCCGATCTCAAATAACGAGTTCCAAGGCGCCTGTTGAGAGATCGTGAAGTTGTAGGTTTGGGTAACCGGCTGCAAATGGTCGTGCAAGATAACCGCCGTTACCGATCCCGAAGAGAGTCTGGCAGTCAGATTGGGAACGTCGCTATACCTGACCGGGGAATTGGTGTTGAAAGTAACCACCCCCTGAGCAAAGTCGACTGGAACCGCATAATCGTTCCATTGATCGCGGTAGCCATATTCGCCCCATCCGCCGCGCAACACCGTCTTGCCATTGCCGCGGAGATCAAGAGCCATCCCAAACCGCGGCTGCCAGGTAATGGCATTCACGGTTCGCCCTGACAAAGGTATGCTGCTATTGGCACCGTGCCAAGTGATACCGGGTGCGAATGGGTTCGGCCCAACGTCGCCCAAATTGCCCGTCCACGTCGCCACACCGGTGCTGTTATACGGTGTCCACGAGCCCAGGTGGTCAGCTCGCAGCCCCAGATTTAAGGTCAGACGACGAGTCACTTTCCAGTCATCTTGAACGAAGCCCGAGTAAGTCGGATACCAGAGGCTATCAAGAGCAGCTCGGTTGACCTGAGTGAAGTTGCCCGCAACCCCCAACAGGATATCGGCTGCCGGGTTGTTGGAACCGCAAGGGATCGTAAGCGGAGACTTCGGGTTGCTGTTATTGGTGACACAATTTTGGTTGTTGGAGAAGAAGGGCTGGAACGACAATTGACCACTCAAAGGAGTGAACGCCCCCTGATAATTAGCCGTTCTCTCCCAGTAAAAGCCCGCCTTAATGGTATGGGTTTTGAGCGATTTGGTTACATCGTCTTCAAGGGAGAAGTTTGCCTTCTTCCAGGTAAAATTACCGCCGCCGTTCTCCCATAGATCCTGCTGATCCATGAAGGGAACGCCTGTCACCCAATAGCCATTCGAAATGGTGGGCATCATGTACGAGTTCGTTGGGCCATATTTTCCGCTGTTGGGATCCCCGAACACGGTTTTGTAGGGATAGCCGTTTGCCTGTGCGCCCCATGCGTTCGGGTCATTGCGGTGCAAGGGATAGAGGACGTATCCCAAGCCCATCGAAAAATCGTTGGTGAGGGTCGCGTTGAAAATCTTGACAAAGTGGCCAGAGAGCGTCTCCGAGTTGTCTTTCGAGGTCATGCCGCCCGGATACGGAATGGAGTTAGGCGGAGTCCACCAGAGATGCACCGGCGATTGATCGGTCTCTTTTTGCATTTGGTAGGTGACATACAACTTGCTGTTATCGCTGATGTTGTAATCAACCCGGGGATGGAAAATGAAGCCATTCTGGTCCAACAATTCCGGCTGCAGATAGTTGAAACCGCCGGTCTTGGTGGGATCCGCATTGGGCTTGGGAATGGCATTCATGAGGGCAACGCCGCCAGGATCAAACTGGCTTGATGGAATAACCGCGCCGCTTCCATTTGTGCCGTTCTGATTTCTAAAGAAAAAATTGGAACCCAGAAATGAGCAAAACTGCGAGGTGCTGTTCGAGCCCGCAGCTGGCGAGCAAACTGCGGCGTTATCGGGAGCCGTATTGGTGAAATCACCGTTGCGCATGCTCATGGTGGGAACAAGGTCGGTCAGCAGGCCAGGAACGTTGATGTTCGCACCAAATGGGAACCCGTTCTGATAGTAGTATTCGTAACCCACAAAGAAGACGAGCTTCTTATTAGTGTGAGGCACTGGACCGCTCAATTGCGCGCCCGGGTACAAGAAGCGGCTCGCGGGAACAGGAACCAGGCCCTTGGGCGAGGTCAACAACTGGTGCTTAAAGGCCCAGTCAAGTGAGTCTAGAGCTTCATCGCGTGCGTGTAAGACGAAGGCACCGTGATAAGACGTCGTACCCGACTTACCTACGGCATTGACGACTACCGGCCCTTTCGACGAATCGGCGCCGAAGTTTGAGGTCTGCACTTTAACTTCGGAAACCATGTCGCCGTTGATCGTGGCCGTCTGACCACAGTTGCACCCGTTGTCCAGAATATGAGCTCCATCGCTAATAACGTCAGTACCGCCGCGGTATGGAGCACCGTTTCCGACGTATCCTTGCCCGACAGCGGAACTGCCAAGCGGAGAAACAACGGTGAAATCTTGCGCCTGATTGCGCACCGGGGCATTGGCGTTGTAAACCGCAAAACCCGGCAGGGTACGGATCAGCTCGGTCGCATCACGTCCTTCCAAAGACAAGTTTTCAATCTGCTTCGAGGTGAGGACATCGCTGCGTTCCCCGGAATCGACCGGAGCCAGCTCGCCAGCGCCAGTGATAACTTCAATGGTCTCACTCGACGCCCCGACCGCCAACTTAATGTCGTTGATGTCGCGCACATCGCCCGGACGTATGACGACGCCGCTGCGCTGCCAGGTTTTGAAGCTAGCGCCACTAACCTTTATGGTGTAACTTCCAGGCGTGACAGATGCAAATGAGAAATAACCGGAGTCGTTGCTGACGTAGTTGCGTTCCTCGCCGGTAGCCTCATTGTGCAAGGTTACATTAGCTTTTGGGACGACAGCGCCAGATTGGTCGGTTACCGTTCCGATGACTGTGCCAACTGATTGCGCATTGGCAAACATCGAGCAAAGCAAGAGCAGGGTTAGCCCACCCAAAACTCTCGCCCAAACAATGAGCCTCTGACTGTCCGGCCCATAAGTAAGCCTATTCATTGTGCCTCCTTTGCACACCCAGGAAAGAACATCGCCTCGCTTGAATTGGTTTCTGATTTTTAGCAACGCGAAAACGTTTACCAAGGTACTCTCTAGTACAAAATTACTATTAGTGCAGCGGTTGACGTTTTAGCTTGGATTCACCAACACTGTCAAGCAAAAAGAATTTCGTTTATGTAAAAAATTTGCACCTAAAGCGTTATAGACGGCGCGCATAGAGCCGCGGCTAAGATTCAAGCGAAACGGCGCCATGTGGGAGCTCTGCTTCTAATAAATACATCTACGCCACCCAGCACTCGGCCGAAGCAAACGCTCGAGCAGGGCCTCGGTTGGTGACAGTCGGAGCTTTCTAAGCTTCTAATTCCTTGTTCTGCAACAGCTTGCCGCTTGACATCACAAACCGCAGATTCACAAAGGACCTCTCGCGGATCGGAGAAAGCGTATTCCCAAGATGTTTGATTCTCGATCGTCCACGGCATGCCGATATTGGCATGCGAAATTACAGAATTCGTTGGTCGTTCAGGAAGTCTCTCCCATTCGCAAAGGAGCAAAATGGCTAGGGTGCACACCGACCCGAGGGTTTTCACCTTGGCCCCCCCGTTGACAGGTCTTCCGGCGCTAGGCTCGACGATACCTCGCCCACCGCAGCGATGCCCTTTCTGCGAAGTCCTTCTCCCTTGAAATATGGTGCTCATGATTCACCTTCCTGTCCAGGGCGATGTGATGATTGTTCCTTATTATTTATGTATTTCTCGATGCCATTAGCCGCAGCCGCCTCAGCGACCTGATGGAGAGTTGGGCCGTGCGAATCTCGAATCATCTATCGGAACATTTTGAGCGACCTCGGCCAACTGTAAGTCAATCCGGCGCCCGGGACGAGTGATGGTCACATGCAGCGGTATGCCTACTGCGTCAAAGGATTTGTAGTCACCATAGTCAATCTGCGTGGGATTTAGTCCTAAGGGCGACTTAGCAAACCGTATCTCGCGAGTCAGCAGCCCCGACTGTTGGTCAAAATAGAGCTCAAGCGGTGGTTGCTGAGGATTAAAGGCAAAAACCAAAATGAGCTCGCGGTCTCCAACTCGAACTTTATCTTTCACTTGAAGCTCGTGGAAGAGGTCTTTTAAGTGTGCGGGTAATTGCAGGTCTGCATCTAAACGCGCCGCTCCTAGATCGGCCGCATTCATGTCTCGAACCGGTGAGCCTGGCGAGCTGAACCACCCTCTTTCACCGTCGAAGGTGGTCACGGCATCGCCGCCCCCGGGCAAATGAACGATCATGGTTTGTTTATAGGGCGCTTTCGTCAACACCTCAACTCTCATAGTGCTGCCGCCGCCGAAAGAAATGGTTCCTTTTTCCAGCCGGCTCGAGACCCGTGCGATCGCAGCCTCTCCGCCCATTGCCGCCGTATACTGCGCGATGATCTGATCAGCCGCAGGCAGGTTCTGTCCACTGGGAACCGTCGTCTGCGCACCGCTTTGAGCCTCGCTTACGTAGGGTGCGGTACTTTCAAGCATCGGTATGGCAATGGGCCTGGCTGCACCTCGATGGCATGAGTAGCAAGTCACTGCGCGCTCACCTTGAAAGTTCTGCCCATTGATGCCTAAGACCATTTTGATCATGCTGCGCGCGGTCCGTTTAGTTTGTTTGTCATCCTTTTCGAAGGCATCGTGCACATGGCAAAAAGTGCATTCGACACCCAGCGATGAAG
>JAFAPG010000919.1 GCA_019247235.1 Acidobacteriota bacterium | reverse complement strand
ATACGTGTTCAAGTATATCTTTGCAATATTGTCGTACTTCGGCGTGACCGTGTTTTTTGTCATCTCGGGATACCTGATCACGACGCTGCTGCAGCGTGAATACCTGAAGAACTCGCGCATCGATATCGGCGGGTTTTACCGGCGGAGAGCGGCGCGCATTTTGCCAGCCTCACTCTTTTACATCGCGGTGATTCTGATTCTGGGCCATCCGACTTTCCTTCAGTCGATCTATGCGCTGACGTTCACGACGACGTATTTTTCCGGCCACGCCTATCTGCCTCTGCAACACTTGTGGTCGCTGTCGGTCGAAGAACAGTTTTATCTTTTGTGGCCGCTCGTCTTTGCGACCGGGATCAAGAATGCGAGGCGGTATTGCTGGGTGATCCTGCTAATCAGCCCGGTGGTGCGCTTGATTTTGTATCGCAGCGGCTACCAGGAATTTTTCCATTGCGCGCCGGCGATCGCAGACTCCATCGGGGCCGGGTGCCTGCTCGCGTTCTATCAAGACCAGGTGCGCGATTTCGTTCGCAAATATTTCCTGTCGACGGTTTCGTTCCTGGCGCTCGGCGCGGCAACGATTTTAGCAGCGGGCGAGCTGTACCGGACGCATCTGGTGCTCTTATGGGGCGCGGTGCCGTGCCTGATTGCGCTGATCATCGCCGCCGCGATCGAGAGGAAGGGCGCGGTCCTGAATAGCGCGCCGATGGTTTGGGTCGGTCTGCTGAGTTATTCGTTGTATCTCTGGCAGCAGCCGTTCCTCCTTTTCGACGGCCCACTGAACAATCTTTTTGTCCGGCTTTTACTAACCTTTGTGGTCGCCTATATTTCCTATCGACTCGTGGAGCAGCCAATGTTGCGACTGCGCTCGCGAAAGCCCGCCGCGACGACGGTGCCAGCCGCCGCCGACGCCGCCTGACCCACCTTTTCGAGACTTTACGTCACACGCTCAGGGTTTTGATGACGATTGCTGGAATTATGTGTTGAAATACGCTTAGTTCGGCATGAACTCCGACAAATCCCAAAATAAAAGCATCTTCGAACGCTACAGGGAGACTGTCCTCAGCCTGAGAACAAGCAAACTTGCGGCCAACGCCGGCTGGGTGTTCGGCGGCCAGGTCGCATCCTTTGGCGTTCAGGCGGTGTATTTCGTGCTGCTGGCGCGGTTGCTTGGCAGCAACGAATATGGCGTGCTGGCGGGCGCGGCGGCGCTCGTCAACATCTTCAGCCAATACAGCGGGATGGGTGCCGGGATTCTGTTTTTGCGCTACGTCAGTCCGGACCATTCGAAGTTCCGGGAGTATTGGGGCAACATCCTGCTGTCTGCGGCGCTGGTGGGAACGACCGTTGTCGTGGGACTTCGCATCACGGGCGGATGGTTTCTTGGCCCACAGGCGATCTGGATCCTGGTGATTCTGGCGATCGGGGATTGTTTGTGCAGCCAACTGACCACCGCTGCCGCGCAAGTGTTCCAGGCTTTTGAACGAATGCGAATCACGGCGGGGCTGAGTTTCCTTACGAATTTGCTTCGCATGATCCTTGCCGCGATCCTCGTCCTGACAGTTCATCACGCGAGCGCGTGGACCTGGGCGATCACGTCTCTGGGCGTTTCGATCACGGCGACACTACTCGCCATTTACAAAGTCACGTCGAATTTTGGGTTGCCCACATTTTCGTTGAAGCTGTTCTTCCGCCGGATCGGCGAGGGTTTTGTTTACGCGATCTCCGGTTCGACGACGACCGTCTACAACGACGTAGACAAGGTCATGCTCGGCCACTATGGGATGACCGTAGCGAACGGCATCTACTCGATGGCATATCGCATCGTGAACATCAGCACGGTGCCGATCAACTCCATTCACGGCGCGGCTTTTCCGCGGTTTTTCCGCGAAGGCGTCAAGGGCATCAAATCGACGGAGCAATTCGCGCGCATGCTCCTGAAACGAACCGCAGTGCTTGGAGCCCTCGGAGCGGCCGGCATGTTTCTGTGCGCGCCTCTGCTGCCTCGTATTGCGGGCCACGATTTTTCG
>JAFAPG010000900.1 GCA_019247235.1 Acidobacteriota bacterium | reverse complement strand
TACACCTTAGGGGTCACCTACTGGCAACAAGGGAACTTGAGAGAGGCGGAAAATCAACTACGTGGTGCCGTGCGCGAAAAACCAGACTACGCCGAAGCTCACTACACATTAGGGACAGTGTTGCGCCAAGCTGGCAAGCTGCAAGATGCCGTTGTCGCCTTGCGGCGAGCGATCGCACTCGACCCCGGCTTAATCGGCGCCCACACAACTTTAGCTGCTGTGCTCAGACAGCAAGGCGAGGCGCGGGCGGCAGACGAGGAGAATCATCGGGCTCAGGACCTCCTGAAACAGTCGAACCGAATTCAAGCCGCTACTTTCAACACCAACTCGGGAAAGAAGCTACTTGAAGCAGGAGACCTGGATGCTGCAATCTCTCAATTTCGTGCGGCTGTTACCCTAGCTCCGGATTATGCTCTGGCGCACCGAAAGCTGGCGGAAGCACTTGATCGGAAGGGCGAGAAAGCTCAAGCGCAAGAGGAATTTCGCAGGGCGACAGAGCTTGGCGCAGACCAAAAGCGAGAACCCTCTAATGGACCTTAGCGGCCGCCCGGGTTAAGGTAAGTTGATGCCTTCATCGCGAGACTTCTCGCAAGGCAGCCAGCTCGGTTGCGATTGGTACCCCGCGGGCCACTTTGACATGCAAGACAGCCTCGAACGGCTTCATTGCGCCATTTTCCGAGACGCTTAACCGCAACAACAGTTGCTGAAGGGAGTCTTGGCGGCAGACGTATTCTGCTGCTGCTTGGGTTCCGAGCGTTGTAGTACCTGCCAGAATCAGCACCCAATGTGCAGGATTCATTCCTGGAACTAAGCCAACAATAGCGTAGTCGTCGTTTAATGGGGTGCCTGAGGGATTGGCGAAGAATAGCTTTGGCTCCCCCGGCTGGGGATGCAGGTTCAAGATGGCAAGATCGCCCTTTCGCGCTCCCGACCTGGGACGCTGAAAGATAAATTCGTGGGTGCTCGGAAGGTCAACGAGCGTAAGATTCTCGGCTGGCGATCCGACAAAGATCAGATTGTTGTTTTCCGCATCGTCGAGGGTAAATAGACTGCCTCGCTTCACACGAATATCGCGGTGCAATTGGCTGAATACGTGATCTAAGTTATAAACCGCCAGCACCTCACCGACTCCGGTGTAGTGGTCAAGGATGGCTTTTCGAGAGTCTTGGCCCGAGTTAAAATAGCGCAACCCCGTCTCTGGCCTGCCGACAAAGGCGCCATTGCTGAAAATTACCCAGGGCTCATCGCGTCCTGAGATAAATTGTTGCCAAAACAGGCGCAAAGCCGCTGGCGTGCGATCAGGGTTCTCTGACCTCACACTCCTGGTAAGGAGAAAGAAGGCAATGATGCCAATCGCCGCAGTCAGCAAGATCGAGAGCACAACGACCGGCCAATAGCCATTGTGAGCATCGCCAACGTGAATGACCGGCTCAGCTTCCTGAACCGGGTGCGCTGCGGCGCGGTGAGTTGTGGAGGCCGCTGGAAGATGGAATGTGAGTGAATAGGTACCCTTAGGAAGTTCGACAATAATGTTATCGTCTGCCCCCTCGGCCGCATAATACTCGCCAAGTTTAGAGCGCAAACGTCCCGCCTGCACTCGTACTAGCGAGTCCAGGTGAGGATCAAAATCCGGCGCCCGACCGAAGACCTCAGTCGCGATCTGATACTCCTTGAGAGCGGCTCCTGGATGTTTAAGGGATTGATCTGCCAAATATCGAAGCAGCTTGCAGAGCGACTCGGAACCGTGAAGCGTATGGCTGTTCACCAACTGGTGGACGGCCGCCTGGCGCATCTCCACGTCGGTTACCTGATGTGTCACACCCACTTAACAGAGGGTAACAAAGTGCTTTCGATACTTTCAAGCCAATGACTTAGATCCCGTAACCGTAACAAACCCCTTGAGACTTCCAAATTCGAGAAGACGAGCTCATGCTACGTTGCCGGAGACCAGGAGAGCCGGTTTTTCTCGCGAAACATTCCTTCGAGTGCTTGTCTTCGTTTTCGCCCGGCGCAGTCCAATCATTTTCTCGCCGGTTCGAGAGTCGAAGGAATATTTTTGCGCCGCTCTGACAAGAGCACGTGCAATAACGATTAGCTAACGCCTCTGATTCATTTTTTGGTATTCGTGGGCAGCGGAAATTCCGTTTGTGGTATTGCGCGGTTCTGTTTTTGATGAGATCTCAATTGCCTTCAACAGAGCGACCTGTCGAAGATATTCGGACCTCAAACTGCTGGAAGAAAGCAAAACGCTTTGAAACCCGTAATCGTTGATCGAGTGAGCTTTCTATCGCGGGAGAAACTCAAATGAAGAGGTTAGGTGGCTTCAGTTTTGTTTTGATAGTTGCGCTTTTCTTCGCTACGGAGAATCAATCGGCCAGGGCTCAGGCAGTGTTTGGTAGCATCCTTGGCACCGTCACCGATCCTCAAGGTGCGGCGGTTTCGGGTGCCACGGTCACAGTCACCAATACCAACAAAGGTACGACGGACACCACGACTACCAATGAGAGTGGGAACTACTCGGTCACCCATTTAATTCCCGACGCCTACAGCGTGAGGGTCGAGTCGTCGGGGTTCAAGACCGCTGAGCAAAAGAATATAACGGTGTCCGCCGATACGGGTTCACGCGTCGATCTCCAGCTACAGCTCGGTGCCACGACTGAAGCTGTTGAAGTCACGGCTGAAGCTCCACAGCTAAAAACCGATCGCGCCGATGTCGCCATTGAATTCAATCAAAGGTATGTACAGGACTTGCCGATTCTTAACCGCAACTTCACCAGCTTCGAGCTCCTTTCGCCCGGCACACAAAAGCTGGTTGGTTGGTTCCATGCCGCGACCGAAAACCCGCAGGGTGGCCAGCAGATTTTCGTCAACGGGCAGCACTTCAGCGGGACAGGATTTGAACTGGATGGCACCGACAATCAGGATCCGATCCTCGGCATCATCGTGGTAAATCCAAATCTTGAGGCGATTCAAGAAACCAAAATCGCGCTGCAGAACTATGACGCCGAGTTTGGCAAAGCTGTTGCGGGGCTGGTGACGGTCCAGACGAAATCCGGCACCAATGACATCCACGGTAGCGGTTTTTATTTTCGTAGGACAGATGCACTCGCCGCGCGCGACCCTTTCACCCAGTCAACACCCGATCCGCTCACACACCGGTTTATTCCTCCGGCACGGTGGCAGCAGTTTGGCGGAACCCTAGGCGGTCCAGTTATTAAGAACAAATTCTTTTTCTTCGGCGATTATCAGGGCACTCGCCAGAAAGCGGGAATCACAAATCCGTTGAGTATTCCAACCTCCCGTGTTCTGTCGACGTGCACGCAAGCCGCCGGATTGTGTGATTTGAGCGAATACCTTGGCCACGTGACTGGGGGAGGGCAGGTGTACGATCCTGCCACCGGCGCCAAAGACGGTTCTGGGCGAACCCCGTTTGCCGGTAATCTAATCCCCGTCAATCGTCTCTCACCCCAGGCGGTCGGCATCTTGAAAGCATTCCCCCAGCCGCAAAACTCGAGTCTCATCCACAACTACATTGCTTCCGGATCCGGCCCCTATAACCAAAACAGCTTTGACACGCGTGAGGACTTTAGCGCCAGTTCCAGCTTACAGGTCTTTGGGCGGTTCAGTCTCGACTACTTTAGTTTGTCCGGAAAGAGCGCCCTGGGCGCGCTGGGCGGAACCGGTTTTGGTCCTGGCGGCTTGGCAGGGAGCTCGACGGTGCACAATATCAGCCTTGCCACTGGGGTGACTAAAACCATCAGTTCGTCCCTACTGACGGATGTTCGCTTTGGCTACTTCAAGTACAATCCCACCACCGCCAAGCCTGACGCTGGTACTCCCATGAGCGCGTTTGGCATTCCAGGACTGAACAATCCCGCGCAGGCGGCATTCACCTCCGGCCTAGCCGCATTCTTTCTGGGAGGACAGGATTTGGGGACGAATGCGGCTCCGGCTAACGGAAACCAAGGTCAAGCCATCACCAACTTTGGCGATGGTTTGAACGTTAGCCGCTGCAACTGCCCCTTGGTCGAAAACGAACATCAATATCAATTCGTGAACAACTGGACAAAGGTCAAGGGCAATCATCAGGCTAGATTTGGTGGTGACATTCGCTTCGCCCATAACCTGAGGATTCCGAGTGATGCGAACCGCACCGGTCAATTAAACTTCAGCCCAGAAGGCACTTCGCTTAGTGGAAACGGAGGCCTAGATATAGCGACGTTTTTGTTGGGCGATGTAACCAGTTTTCAGCGTTATGTGAGCACGAGTTTCGACGCGGCAGAGAGCCAGAAGCGTCTGTTCTTCTATGGCCAGGATACCTGGCGCCTGACGTCGAAGTTCACTCTCAACTACGGTTTACGCTGGGAGATTTACACTCCGGAGAGCGTAAACGGTCGGGATAAAGGAGGCTTCGCCAATATTGTCGGCAATGGAACTAATGGCGGAGGAGTCATTCGCGTGGCCGGAGAGGGAGGATTCGGGCTTAATGGCAATATCAAAAATAACCTCACTGCCTTTGCTCCCCGCTTGGGCCTCGCTTACCAAGTCAGTCCCAAGACCGTGCTTCGGATGGGTTATGGACGCAGCTTCGATATCGGTGTATTCGGCTCCAACTTCGGCCATACCGTGACCCAGAATTTACCCGTGCTCGTGAACCAGTCTTTAAGTGCTAGCAATCTGTATACGGGCGCGACCGATAATATTATTCCTGTCTTCACAATAGGATGTCCTGGAGGCGCGGGCTCTTGCCTCCCATTCGCGGGGGCGGGTACTAGTCTGACGACACCCACTCCGTATCAGTTCCCCACAAGCTTTGCAGGTGGTCAGCTGCCCCTATCTGGCCCTGCCAACAATGTGTCTCCCAAGATCCGGCCAATCAAACAGGTTTTGCCGACGCTCGATGCATGGAATGCGACGGTACAGCGACAGCTGACCAATACGATCTCGCTCGAGGTGGCTTATATCGGTAACAAAGGTACGCACGTGTTTGCTGGTGACAGCCCTTCGTACAACATCAACCAGCCAAGCGTTGTCGGGTATCCTGCCGTCCCTCAGTCACAACGGCGGCCACTGTACAACCATTTCGCTACTCCGTGCAGTGATGTAACTTGTACAGCGCCAATTGTCATCTGTTGCTCGGTCGATTTGGGCAACTATCTAGGCAATGACGCCAATAGCATCTACAACGCGCTGCAAGCAAAAGTGGAAAAGCGTTTCAGTGGAGGCTTACAGGTCCTTTCCCATTACACGTTCTCGCATGCCAATAAATATGACTCAAACTATTATGCGATCAACCACAGCATCGCCTATGGGCCAGATGACCAAAGCCGCAACCATGTCTGGGTGAACAGTATTGTTTATGAATTGCCCATAGGGAGGGGGAAATCTTTTGCCGGCAATTCCGGTCGCGCCGCGAATGAAATAATCGGGGGCTGGCAAATTTCCGCCACCACCAATTGGAGTAGCGGGTTACCGTGGACACCCAGTACCGCCGAATGTGGCTCTGAACAGGACGTAGGAGTGTGCCGCCCGAACAAAGGATCCGGCTCTTTCCATGT
>JAFAPG010000880.1 GCA_019247235.1 Acidobacteriota bacterium | reverse complement strand
CCAAGTTTAGGAATTTAATCGCTGCTTTGCGATCGAATCGTCCATCGGTGCGTTCGGCCAGCCACACGTTGCCCATTCCGCCACGGCCAATGTGTGACACCACCGTATAAGCACCTATTCGACACCCAGTCAGCCCTACTTCGAGCGGTGCGTTCTCCGCTTTCGGTACACCCGCGCTGGTAGCATTGCGCTCCCCTACCACCGCTCTTGCGGCCACTTCCAGCGCTGGCGTCTCCAGGAACTCCTCTGCATTCTTGGCGAAGGCCAGCAACGACTCGACTTCGTCGCGCAACGAGTTGTCCTCCCGACAACGTCGTTCCAGGAACTCGCCTCGCTGATACTCCTCAAGCTCCAAGCTTTCCTGGACCAACTGCTCCACGCGAGATTGCTGTTCAGGCTCCAACTTCTTTGCCTCCGCTAATCGCGCGTAAGAGCCACAGCTTGGCTAGCTTCCAATCTCGCAACACGGTTTCAGCTGAGACCTTCAACACGTCGGCCGTTTCCTCAACACTCAATCCCCCGTAGAAGCGCAACTCAACAACCTGGCTTCTACGGAAGTTGATCTCCGCAAGGGCCTTGAGCGCGTCGTCTAATGCAACCAGATCCGGGCCGCGCTCAGGGGAAACAGCTAACGCTTCATCAAATGGGACATGCTGAGCGTTATTGCCGCGCTTCTGATATTGCTGCGCACGTGCCCAGTCCGTAAGAATGCGTCGCATGAGCTGCGCACATACTGCGAAAAAGTGGGCACGGTCCGCCCAGCTTACTTCCTTGAAAGCGACCAAGCGGAGGTAAACCTCGTTGACTAACGCCGTGCTTTGCAGAGTGTGGTCGGGGTGTTGCCGAGCCATGTAACATTTGGCCGCACGATGCAGCTCGCGATACACCAGAGGCGTCAACTTATGCAACGCATCCTGATCTCCCGCACTCCAGGCCCGCAGTAACTGAGTGACCTCGTGAGCTGATGGTTCCCCCATATCCGCTCGCCAAAATCTGCTCCAACTGGTCACAAGCGTAGCACATTCAAATCGCGCTTTCCACGCTTGTTCTCTAGACTTTCGCTGCTGAGTAAATTTTTTTTCAGACCATTAAAGCTTTCGCCGGCAATTCTCGTTTATTGACAATAGGGAGCACGGAAACCGGCTCCTTATGGCTGTTTTGATGATTACGCTCACGGGCAAACTGGGAGGTGGTATGAATCGCAAAGTGTCGTGCTGTAAGCAGAGCTTCAGATGCTCTCGATCGCTGACCGCGAATCAACCCACTAAACCGTGCTAGAAGATTTCAAGAAAAGTTTTTGCCGAAGTAGAAGGGTGGACTCGATCGTCGGGACTGGCAGTCGAAATTTGCCAGTCAAGATTTAGGCCAAGTGAGTTCGAAAGTCCGCGAGAAACGATTGGAAGGCGGCCGCCACTATTTCTGAGAAGCACAAACGAGGGGGAGGGTTTGATGTTCCAATCCAACAAGACTCGCTGGTTACCCGTTTCGGTCAGCTACTTCTTCAATCGCGTGTTGGGTCTATCTAGCGAACCATCAGGCGGTAGGCCGCGCGGCAGGGGGAAGATTTTAGTCAGCCTTTCATTGGCCGCGATGCTGCTTATGGCCATTGTTGCGGCGCGTGGACAACAGATCCCATTTTTGACCTTTCTTTCAAATGGCCTATATTTTCTAAACCCAAATGGCGCATCACAAACCTACAATGCGAACGGCGGCGGAATCGACCTTACCGGCCCTTTTTTTCAGAGTATGGGCACCAACGGACGCTCCTGTGGCTCTTGTCATCAGCCGAGCGATGGTATGTCACTCTCGGCGGCGAATGCAGGATTGAAATTCCTGCTAACCCAAGGCAATGACCCGATTTTTCGTTCGGTGGATGGTTCCAACTGCAACCACAATATCGATGTTTCAACGCTCTCGGGTAGGGAGGCCGCTTATAGTCTGCTCCGAACGCGGGGACTGTTTCGAATTGCCATCGCCCTTCCCGCGAACGCAAATTACCAGGTCGTTAGCGTCAGCAATCCGTATGGCTGCAACGAATTGGGCGTCATTTCCATGT
>JAFAPG010000769.1 GCA_019247235.1 Acidobacteriota bacterium | reverse complement strand
GAAAAGGCGCGCACGCCGCCATTTTTAGCCTCACTGGCGCATTTCAAATTCCACGCGATCCCGCCATTGAGGCGCTGCTTGAGTTTAGCCGGGCCTGGCAGGAATCGCCGCTTACTACCACCGCGAGCCCAGGCGAATTCCTTGAGTACGTAGAAGACTTTCGCGAGGCCGGCGGAATCATTCCGCTGCCCGCTCAGGAACAGGATAACAGTGTCAAGCTGATGACGGTGCATGGAGCCAAGGGTCTTGAATTTGATCACGTCTTAATGGTGCGAGCAGTAAGCAATAGTTTCCCTGCCAGCTACCGCGAACCTTTGATTGAATTTCCTGTCCAACTACGCACCTCCTATAGCCTGAACCCAACCGACGACAGGACGCTTCACGAGCAGGAAGAGCGGCGTCTGTTCTACGTAGGCATGACGCGGGCCCGCGACACTCTGACTCTCTATGGACCCTTCGGGCGGGGAAGGACGGAAAAAACTCCTCCGGGATTTTTGCGCGAGCTGCTTAAGAATCGCGAGCTTACGCCCTGGCTCATGCCCAGACCTTGTGCAGAAGTTCAGACGGAGTTTTTCACCCCAGACCCGGCACCTTGCTTGACGCGATTGTCAGAATGGGTTCAACTGCCACCGTCTTCAGATCTGGCGTCAACCCTAAGCGCCAGCGCCATCGAGCGCTACCAGCTTTGTCCGTTGCAGTTCAAACTGGAGCGCGAATGGAGGGTTCCTTCCGAGATCTCAGCTGCTCTCCAGTTCGGCGCCTCCATCCATCGCGTCCTGCTTGCCTACTACAACTCGGTGCGCTTTGACCGGCAATTCTCAGATAAGGAAATTCTGGACTTGTTTCTGCTGGACCTTGCCAGCGAGCGAATCGCAGACCATTATCAGCACGATCTCTACCAGCAGCAGGGCCTGGCCCAGCTAAGCGAATTTCTCTCCACCGCCCGTCTTTCATCGCCGACGGTGATCCACAGCGAAGAACGTTTTCGTGTGCGGATCGGTTCTTCTGACCTGGTGGGGCGGATTGATCGCATCGATCGACTTGCGGGCAACCGCATTGTTATAACCGACTACAAAACTGGACGCCCCAAATCTCAGAAGGACGCGGACGAAAGCTTGCAGCTCTCGCTCTATGCTCTGGCGGCAAGAGAGAAGTGGGGATATATAACCGAACGGCTGGTTTTTCACAACCTCGAAGGCAATAGCCAGGTCACGAGCATTCGTACTACTAGCCAGCTGGAAGAGGCAAAATTACAAGTCACGGCAGTTGCCGACAAGATTAAGGCCGGGGAATTTCAGCCTAAGCCTGGCTATCATTGCGCCGCATGCGCCTATCGTTTACTGTGCCCAAAAACCGAAAAATGGCTTCCCCAAAGCTTGGCCTGCGCGGCCGCAGAATCGCACCCATGAGCATTTCCTTTTCGTGAATTCGTGACTCGGAGTGGAATGCAGCGAGAACTGGGCCGGTCATTATCCGTTTTGGCTGGCCGCGCTGGCGAAACCTTTATCGATTTTGTCGAGGTACTCTTGCAGGCGTTGCTGGATTTCCATCTGGAGATCGAGAAATTCGATACCCATGCCCACTCCGGGATCGCTCGCTCTGACTACGCCCTTACACGTCACCTTCTCCGAATCAATCCATAGACTAACAATGATTTGTGTCCCCGTCGCTAAGGGGACGAGAGTTTCCACGTAGCATCCTCTGCCGCCAATATCGGTGGCGCTACATTGCATGTGAGCGCGCGCGCCGTGGGGGAAACTGATGGTGATGGGAAAGCTAATGTTATGACGGGCAAATCTTCGTCTCTCCGAACCTTTGCTGGCAGCCAAGGACTGGGACGCGGCCGCCGCCATCTGTGCCCATGGCACCGTTTGATTGGGAAGAACCCACACCCCCGCCGACATGCTTCTGGGAAGGCCGAGACTCTTGACCCACTTGATCTGGAAGCGGGCCTTTTTGTCTTCGAACTGGATACCGATGATGTCGCCAATTTTAAGCGGATGATTTAGGCGCGAAAGCTGTGCTCCGTCACTGCTTACATTAGAGGCGATGGCATTCTGGAAGAACGGTCTGCCATCGGCGTCCATTCCCCAAATCCGGACAGGGATGTCGGCTGGCACTCGCGGCTCTGGCCTTTTATCCATTGGCTTTGGACCATCATACCGTGGCAGGGTAGAGGGCGTAACATTCGAAAGTGTTGGTACTTTCGTAGTTACTTTAGAAACCTATTCGACTCCTCACCCGAGGCGAGAGCTTGATATGAAATGAGCTGAATCTGCTCTTGTGTGAACAGCTCCTTGATTTGAGGCGAAGTCAATATCTTGAGCTCCTGCTCCCGAGATGCACGCAGCCGGGTATGAACGGTCGCTAATTCGGCGTCATTGTACCCGGGGTGAGTAACAAATTCCCAAGTGCCTTCAGGCAGGCTTTCAACCAATGCTTGAAAGGTGGGTAAACTTAGCCCTCCCGTAGCCACAATGCCGACGCAACCATCGGGCGAACGGACACCGGATTCAGCCAGGGCGCTGTGAAAACTGTGACGATAGCGCTGTAACATGCGCAGTTGAAAATGCCGCTTCCAAT
Organism: Acidobacteriota bacterium; assembly: GCA_019247235.1. Lineage (GTDB taxonomy): Bacteria > Acidobacteriota > Terriglobia > Terriglobales > Acidobacteriaceae > Gp1-AA145. The sequence continues at coordinate 1,721 of JAFAPG010000769.1, read as the reverse complement.
GCCGCACCCTAGCAAATAAAAAGGGTTCGAAGGGGTTGCGTATGGCTCCGATTCCACAATCCTTGGCCGCCCTCAGCATACCTCGAAGCATGGCGGGCAAAATGTGAGTATGTTTGTGTGAATCCAAGTGCGACACCTGAATCCCCGCTCTCCTTAGCCTCATGATTTGCGCCGTAATCTCGGCCGCGATTTCACCGTGGTCGAGCTTTCCCACGGCGGCCAGGCAGAGAACACGCATTAAGCTCTGACGAAAACTAGGCGTGCGAGCCGAACAGATGAGGCTAGGAATTTGCCGCGGATCGAGCGCGGGGCGTCCATCGACCATTACTACATGACAGCCAACGCTGAGAGCAGGACGACTTTTAGCTAGCGCCACCGCCTCGGCAAAACGTGGACCGCAAGCCATCAAGCTTGCGGAGGTGACCACGCCATTCTCGTAGCTTTCGACAATGCCCTGATTTACCCCCGAGGTAAGCCCAAAATCATCGGCATTGATAATCAGGCGGCGCAAACCTTGAGTCTAGCAGGCCGCTATCGGCTGCAGGCAAGCCAAGCCCCTTGACAGAGCTCCCACCGGCAACTGAATAAATTAGCGGAACTAGATATTACCTCTCTGGCGAGGAACGTCCTAGGTCGTCGTAAAGCGGCTGGACGGGCCAAACTTGCTCCGGCTGGTTGGCCACCGTGGCTGCCAGGAGGCGGATGTTGGGGTTGCGAGGCAAGGTCAATGTCTTTGCACCGGATGGAACGTCAAGGACGTAAGCGAATAAATAAGAGTACTGGTAGGCTTCGTTTCGAGCCCCGGAGTCATGGCGGTGCGAGGCGAACCAAGCAATGTCGGCACGTTTGATAAACCCGGGACTAAGGCCAAGCATTTCCCCGTATTCGTTGGTACGCATACGTGGGCGCCGCCCTGATCCCGCGCGAACGTCGTCGCTTTGGGGGACGGGTTCTTCGACACTCTTCCAGATTCGGTCGTCCCATTGACCAATGAAGCCGGTCCATTCCTGCACGTTCAGCATCGTCGAACGATCGCCAAGTGTGAAGCTTGCCTGCTGGTCGCCATTGGCGGCCGCCGCTAGCAGGTACAGTCGATTGAAGTTACCCTGGGGAAGGTCAAGGATCTGTCCTTTGGTAGTAAGTGCGTCCGGCTGCCCCGTACCGGCGGGGACGAGAGTAAAAGTGATGCCCGCGTAGTCAATCTTTTCGGGCAGCATCTCGGCGGGCAAGGCCTTGCCTTGGGGGGTCGCCGAGGGCCGATCGAACCAGCAATCGAAGCAGCCGCTGGCAGGCCGCCCATCGGAACTGGCGGCCGAGATGTCATAGGGAAGAGCAAGGGAAGCGAAGCGCGGCGCAGTCATTGGTTGGGGAGGAGGCGAGAGCCGTACGGCAAAACTTCGCGGCTGATAACCATTGAAAGAGGTTACTAGTTCACCTCTTTCGACGTTGGCTGCACCAAGCGGCTGTTCTTGCGCATTGATTTCGCTCGCGGATGCAATCGGAGCAGCAAAGGCAATGTGGACATCGCCCACGGGTTTTCCGTCGAGCTCAACTAGACGCACGACAATCGCGTCATCCTGCTCCGCTTTCTTCAGAGCCAGAACACGCACGCGCTGGCTGCTTACTTTTAGGAAAGAAAACTGTTTGCCCAACCGTCCCGGATGTTTGGTGCTTTCAAAGGCAAGCAGCGGGTCATTGAGCCGGTAGGCCTGCCAATCGGT
>JAFAPG010000716.1 GCA_019247235.1 Acidobacteriota bacterium | reverse complement strand
AGCGGGGGTGATACTGGAACTCGTGGATACTGAGCCAATCAATCGGATGATTGAACGGGTTGATTGCCGTGCGTGCGCCGATCGCGCAAAAGGCGCCGACGGTCGCGCGCGCAACGAAGCAATTCTCATTCATGCCGAAATATTTGCCAACTGTGGCGCCAGGTCCGATTTGAGACAGCCGATTGAGGAATACCGGCCCTAGTACGCGCGAATCTATGATGCGCGCTCCTGGATTGAGGCGAATGATGTGGTGCAGGAAGATTGGCTCGGCAGCCGTATTCTCGACCCGATCGATATAGACTTCTTGATAGATCATCGCCTTCCTATATCCCGCCGACCGCCGCGAGGGAATACTCCGCTCGTATGGAAGGTCGATCAGACTTGGCGAGAAGAAGCCTGTAGGATAAGAAACGAATGGAGGGTCCGAGCGTGAAGGACCTTTCGGATCGGCGGCCGCGACTCATTAGGGCACCCGATTTTTAACACAGGACTGCAGCTTCGGGGGGCAGAACATGCAGTCGATTCGCAGGCGATGGAATTGGGCATCCGTAGCGTCTTTTGGCGTTGAGCGATGATCGTCCGGATCAAGCGGTGATATTTCAATGGGTTACAATCTGGGGCGCGCGATGAGCCGTCAGCCTCTGCGCTTGATCACGATGGCCTGGGGCAAAAGCTATATCGAGGAACTCTTTTCCCTGACGCTGCCGGCGATCCTAGCGCCGAACAATCTCCCGGCTCTCGCCAAAGATTTTGACTGCGAATTTGTCATCGTCACCGAACAGGCATGGTTCGAGCGGCTGCGCCAGCATCCAGTCCATGGCCAATTGGAATATTACTGCGCGGTTGAGCTGCGCCCGATCGACGATCTCATCAACCGGCCCGATGCCTATGGGATGAGCTTGACCTACGCGTTGTTCCGCGGCTTCGAGGATCTCGGGCCGGCAATGGTCGATCGGCAGCTGATCTTCCTTAACGCGGACTTCATCCTTGCCGATGGCTCCCTGCGCACCGTCGGAGAGAAGATCTTGCAAGGCGAGCGTCTGATCCTGGCGCCGAGCTATTGCGTCGTCGGCGAAACTGTGACGCCCTGGCTGGAGGCGCGCATTGATCGCGAGCACGACTATCTCGCCGTGTCATCGCGCGACATGGCGGCAGTCGCCCTGCGCAACCGGCACAACACGATCCGCGGCAAGACAGTAAACCAGCGTGCCTTCAGCGTCGAATGGATGGACCAGTTCTACTGGCTCGTCGATGAACGGACTCTGATCGGTCATCAGTTACCCATAGCCGTCGTGTCAATGCGGCCGGAGCGGGTGCTGACCGACATGTGCACCTTCTGGGATTACGGCATTATTTCCGAGGCATGCCCCACTACTTCGCGCTATGTTATCGCCGATTCCGACGATTTTCTGATGATCGAACTGCGTTCGGCCGATACGACGCGCGACCAGCTCCGCCTCGGCTGGCCGGAGCCGAAGGAGATAGCCGGTAAGCTCAAGCAATTCATCACGAAGGATCCAATCTCTCTGGCGCGGCACACGCTGATGTTGCATTCCGGCGATTTGCCGCCGCAACTCGATGAAGCCAAGGTCAAGCTCGATCGGTTTGTTGATTCCATTCTCGCCGAACTGCCGGAAGAACTGACGCACTGGGCCAATCATCCGAACTGGGCTTATCACTATCCCCGCTTTCATGCGGCGCGTGAGGCCTACTTCGGGCGATCTCCGGCAGTTCCCTGTGGTCATTCAACTGCGATTACGGCCGTGCCGGAGGAGCCCGCCTTGCCAATTCCGTTAGGCGGTTGGGGACCCAGGGTTATCGCTCGGCGGGTTTACCAGCGATGCTTTGGTGCCGCGCCGTGGTTCCACCCGATCCATCCGCGCTGGGCCGATGTCCAGCCCGTGACGAACGTGCTACGGCGCAACGCAAACGCACCGAGGTTGATCGTCACCTCGGCCGGCCTGGGCTCGCGGGTTTTTGTCAATCTCGCGGCCCGGCACATGAGCGTCGCCGCGCTCAATCTGCCGCGCCAAATCGAAGCGCTGCCCTCTGCGTCGACTGTTACCGGCCAACCCGGACGACTGCGCATCGACAGCGAGCGGCCGATCCGCGCGGAGCTCTTGGTG
>JAFAPG010000611.1 GCA_019247235.1 Acidobacteriota bacterium | reverse complement strand
CTTCCGCCGCAAATACAGCAAGGCTGGCGCGGAAAAAAAATAACCCTCCTACGGCGGCAGAGTCCCGTTATCCTGACTCGCCCGGAGGTGAATACCCACCTCCGCTGTCGATTTTGCGCGGCTTAGCTTAGCTAGCGACTGACCAGGCAGCGGGTACGCGGCTAGGGGCCTGAAACTAGGGCCAGCGACTGTCGAAAGAGCTCATCAAAGGATTGTTTCGTGCTGTTTTTCGCTGCCTGGCCAAAGGCTTTCTCCGCGGTGGCACGTTGGTAGCCAAGGTTTTCAAGCGCCGACACAACGTCTTCCCCTACGGCGCTCAAAGCTGGGACCGCTTGCTTGGGTTCAAGGCCGGGGACGGGGAGCTTATCGCGCAGTTCGATGACCATGCGTTCTGCCGTCTTACGTCCAATTCCTGGGATTTTCGTGAGCCGAGCGAGATCATTCCCGCGAATGGCGGTAACCATCTCCTCTGCCGGCATGCCGCTCAGGAGCGTGATGGCCAGTTTCGGACCAATGCCGCTCACGGTCAGTAGCTTTTCGAACAGGTGCTTTTCCTCCGCCCGCAAAAAACCGTACAACGAAATTTGATCCTCGCGAACGTGGGTGTGGATATGCAGAGCGATTTCGCTGCCGAGTGGGGGAAGCTCAGAAAAGGTGGGCACGGAAATAGTGACGTCATAGCCGACACCCCCGGTGTCGAGGATGACCTGATTGGGGTGACGGGCGAGGAGCTTACCGTGCAAGTGGGCGATCATAGGAGGAGGGTGTACTCACGGCTGTCTGTGCGTCCGACATTTAGATGCTTAGAATAGCGAGCTCTGCCGGCGATTGGGAGAGATGCCGAAATGTTCATATGCCAACTGGGTAGCGACCCGGCCGCGTGGAGTACGGTTCAAAAAACCAATCTGGATGAGAAAGGGTTCGTAAATCTCTTCGATGGCGTCTGGCTCTTCGGCCAGAGCTGCGGCCAGCGTATTCACTCCCACCGGCCCACCCTGATACTTTTCAATAATTGCCAATAGCAGCCGGCGGTCCACTTCATCAAATCCATAGCGATCGACCTCGAGCATCTCAAGGGCCGCTTGGGAGGTGGGAAGGTCAATTTTCCCCCTACTTCTCACTTGAGCATAATCGCGTATGCGTCGTAGCAAGCGGTTGGCGATGCGCGGAGTTCCCCGCGAACGACGGGCAATCTCGAGAGCTCCATCCGCATTAATCTCAACCCCTAGGATCTCGGCTGAACGCTCTACGATGACCCGCAGATCCTCGTGACTGTAAAAATCCAAGCGCAGCATGATACCGAAGCGTGAGCGCAAGGGCGCCGATAACAATCCCGCGCGAGTGGTGGCTCCGACAAAGGTGAAAGGCTTGACCTCCATGGTATGGGTGCGGGCCGCCGGCCCTTGACCGATGAGAATGTCGAGCTTGTAGTCTTCAAGAGCTGAATAAAAAAGTTCTTCGAGAGCCGGCTGCAACCGGTGCACCTCATCGATAAAGAACACCTGGCGGGCACGCAGGTTGGTCAGGATGGCGGTAAGGTCCCCTTTGATCTGCAGGGTGGGGCCGGAGGTCTGCTGAAAACTAACGCCCAGTTCATTGGCGATGATGGTGGCGAGCGTGGTCTTGCCGAGCCCGGGCGGCCCGTAGAGGAGAACGTGATCCAATGCTTCGCCCCGAGAACGTGCCGCCTCGATCGAAACCGCTAGGTTTTCTTTAACTTTGGGTTGTCCAATAAACTCTTTGAGCCGCTGTGGGCGCAGCTTGAGTTCAAAGGAGGAATCATCTTCGACAGGAGCCGAGGAGACCAGACGCTCACGAAGATCAGTTTTCTGCTTGACGGAACCCACTGCCGGGATAGTAGACGAAAGGCGAAGGGCTACGCAACGCTTGTCCATGAGAGGAGTACCCGTCGACGGCTCAGGGGATGGTCAGAGAGCGAGCTTATTCCTCCTCTTCTTTTTCCTCGCCTCGCGCTGCTTTAGCCTTGTCAATGATTTTTTCCTGCAATTGCGCAGGCACAAGGTCATAGTGGTGCATTTCCATATTGAAGCTGCCACGCCCCTGTGTCATCGAGGTCAGATCGGCGCCATAGGTGAGCATCTCGGCCATGGGCACCTCGGCATTGATGATGGTATTTCCCCCTCGGTTATTCATGCCCTGAATGCGTCCGCGGCGGGAGTTTAGGTCGCCCATAATGGCCCCGGCAAACTCATCGGGAACTGTGATCTCTACTGCCATGACCGGTTCGAGGAGGGTGGGCTTTGCCTGCTCCATGGCTTTTTTAAAGGCGATACGTCCCGCCAGCTGAAATGAGAGATCGTTTGAGTCGACTTCATGATAGGAGCCGTCATAGAGGACGACTCTGAAATCGACCACTGGGTATCCGGCTAGGTAGCCGCGGGCCGCGGCGTCGCGAATTCCCTTTTCCACGGCGGGAATAAAGTTCTTGGGAATGGCGCCGCCGAAGATATCGTTGACGAACTCAAACTCGCTGCCGCGCGGCAGAGGTTCCATCTTAATTTTACAATCGCCGAACTGACCGTGGCCTCCGGTCTGCTTTTTGTGACGTCCCTGCACATCGGCGCGCCCCCGAATCGTCTCCCGATACGGAACCTTGGGAGCTTTTAGGTTTACCTCGGTGTGGTAACGTTTCTTGAGCTTAGAAACCGCGACTTCGATGTGCTGCTGTCCGGTTCCGGCGATCAGAAATTCTTTGGTCTGCGGGTCGCGAAAGAAACGCAGCATGGCATCTTCTTCCAGCAACTTGTGAATTCCGGTCCCGAGCTTATCCTCGTCAGCTCGAGACTTGGGCTCGATGGCGAAGGTAATGGCCGGTTCCGGCAACTTTACCTTGGGGTAATGGATAGGCGCCGACTTGTCGCCCAGAGTGTCACCGGTAAGCGTGTCCTTCAATTTGGCGACAGCTCCGATGTCTCCGGCATGGAGCTCGGGTAAAGGGACGGCGGCCTTGCCTTGCATGACCGATATATGCGCCAGCTTTTCCGGCGAATTATGTGAGAAGTTGATGAGGGAAGCGTCGTTCTTTACCACTCCGGAAAAAACCTTGAAGTAGGAAATCCGTCCGGCGAAAGCATCGGAGACGGTTTTAAACACATAAAGCGAGGTTGGTTCAGAGTCGCTCTCGCGCCGCGAGGGCGGTTCGCCGTTCCCAGTGGTCACTTCCCCACGAATAGCCTCATGTTCGGTAGCCGCCGGCGTAAACTCCACGATGAAATCCATCAGTCGATCCGTGCTTACATTGCCCAGGCCGGAAGCAAATAAGACCGGGAAGATTTTGTCCTCGCGGATGGCATTGTGAAGAGCAGGTATGAGGTGCTCTTCGGGAATCGTGCCCTTGTCAAAAAACTCCTCCATAAGCGCGTCATCGCCCTCGGCCACCAGCTCGACCAGCCGCTCATGCGCAGCTTGGGCCGCCTCCCGAAGCTCGGCGGGGATCTCTCCCTCTTTGCCCTTGCCGTTCCCTCCGAGCTCATAGGTATAGGCTTTCATCCTGACCAGATCCACGACGCCGGCCAGGTTCTTCTCCTTTCCGATCGGGAGCTCTAAGGGGATAACGCTTCGTCCGAAAGACTTGGCCAAGGATTCGAGCACGCGTTCAGCATCCGCCCGTTCCCGATCCATGCGGCTGGCCACGATCACCCGCGGCGTCCGATACTCCTCGCAATAGTTCCAGACCCGTTCTGTGACCACCTCAACGCCAGCCACTCCGTCTACCACAACCAGCGCCGCATCCACGACCGGCAACACCAGCTTGGCTTCGTGCACGAACATATTGAAACCTGGAGTATCGAGCAGATTGATCTTTGTCGTCCCCCATTCGGCGTAGGCGAGACCGGTTGAGATCGACATCTTGCGGGCAATTTCTTCATCATCATAGTCGGTGATCGCCGTGCCCTCGTCCACGCGGCCTAGCCGTTGGCTTGCCCCGGCGGTATATAACATGGCCGAAACCAGCGAACTTTTGCCGGCATGCCCGTGGCCCACAACCGCTATGTTTCTCACGTTTTCGCCTGCGTAGACTTTCACGATTGACTCCTTCGCGCGAAGCCACGAGTCTACCATAGCGCAATTTCGGGGCTCAACTCAGGATGGCAGCCCGGCCGCAGCCGACCTGGAGCGGGGCCCTTGACTCGAGCGGTCTTTCGTCTTCTTTTTGTAAAAAGCACCAGTTTTGAGGCACACCCGGCTGCTCTGTGATGTAATATGAGCTACATTTTTTATGCGGCGGTTTTTGGCCCAGATTGCGCTCGTCGTCAGTTGTTCGAGCCTGCTGCTGCCGCCGTTCTTCGCTTTCACATTTGCCCCTCTTCATGCCTGCTGCCTGCGTTCGGGCAAGCACCAGTGCCTAGACTCTTCGAGTGCTTTAAACGGGGCTGACTTCCATTCGCCACATAGGCGCTGCCCATACGTGGCCCTGCTGACGACCGGCAGTTTTCATGGTTTCCGGGTAAATCAGTTTCACCTGAGCTCACCCGCATCCGTCAACGCGCCTATTGATTCGGTTACCATTCAGCTCCCAGCCACCCCGATTCGTGCCCGATCCGCGCGCGGCCCTCCGCGCGGAGAATCCATGGCTCCGATTCGCCAAGCGTAAGCAACCAAGCCAATTGACGTGCCTCGATCGAGGATGGCGCCAGCCCTTCGCGGCAGCGCTTCTCTGCTTGCGTTCTCCGGCGCAATTCGCAATAGCCATTCCTTTTACTCAGCTGACGACGGAGTGGGGATGGCATGGGTGCATGAAAGTGAGCTCTATGAAGACATTTTTGGCAATGGCGCTACCCTGGGTGCTCGTAGGCGTGGGATTTGCCACCATTTTTGGAACCCTGCGAGGCGTGGTACATGACCAACAGCATCGGCCCATTCAAGGAGCAACAGTAGTGCTCAAGTCACGCTCGAGCGAGTGGGCTAAAAAGCTGGAAACCGACTCGAACGGCGAGTTTTTCTTCAACGCCGTGCCGCTTGGCGAATATTCGATTACCGTAACCAGTTCCGGATTTGCCCCCAGCCTGGAGAGCGCGGTGGTGAATTCCTCGACCGAGCCGGTCCTGCATTTCCGCCTCAGGCTGGGCGAAGCCAAGGAGACGGTCACCGTCTCAGGAGCGCCGGTCGCCGCCTCGATCGATTCGGCCACGCCCCGGACCCTGGTCGACCGGCGGGACATCGAGCGAACGCCAAGCGCGGCGCTGACCAACAGTCTCGCCATCGTCACCGACTACGTTCCCGGCGCCTACCTAACCCATGATCAGCTTCACATGCGTGGCGGCCACCAGACCAGCTGGCTGCTCGATGGCATTCCCGTGCCCAATACGAATATCGCCTCCAATCTTGGGCCGCAGATCGATCCCAAAGATATCGACTACATGGAGGTCAATCGCGGCAGTTATGGGGCAGAGTTTGGGGATCGGACCTATGGGGTCTTTAACATCGTTCCGCGCACAGGGTTTGAACGCAACAATGCAGGCGAACTGTTTGTTACGGCCGGCAACTTTGACCAAGCCAACGCCCAGCTGAGTTTCGGCAACCACACCCAGGACTTTGCCTATTATGTCAGTCTGAACGGTAACCGAAGCAATCTCGGACTCCAACCGCCTGTTCCCATGCTCGTGCACGACGCCACCAACGGATATGGAGGTTTTGGCTCGCTCATCTTTAATGTCAACGCTTCGAACCAGCTGCGGCTGGTCTCATCACTGCGCAACGATTATTACCAAATCCCCTACGATCCAAACCCGGGGGATATTGAAAATGCGGATATTCCTGAGAATGGTTTTGCCGCCCAATATCCAAGCATCGGCTTACGCGATTCCCAGCACGAAAGCGATCGGCTGTTCAACTTCTCTTGGGTTCACACCTTCAACAGCCGAACTCTTTTGACGGTTTCGCCATTCTTCCATTTCAACCGCGCAAACTATTCCAGCAATTCCAACGATCATCCGATTGCCTCAACCGACCATCGCAGCTCAAGCTACAGTGGAGGCCAGGCCAGCTTCAGTACCGAATTGGCGAGAAATACCCTGCAAATGGGCCTCTACGGGTTTTACCAAAAGGACAGAGAACTGATAGGCGCTATCTTCAACGATGGTAGTGGCAATCCAGCCTTTAGCAGTCAACAAATCCCCTCGGGCAGCCTCACTGCGGCCTTTCTCGAGGACAAATTCCAGCCCACCTCATGGCTGACATTTTCCGCGGGCATGCGGCCTACGCATTTTGCTGGCCGGGTCGAGGAGGATTCAATCAGTCCGCGTTTCGCAGTTGCCGCCAGGGTTCCACGCCTGGATTGGACATTCCGTGCGTTTTACGGGCACTACTACCAGGCGCCGCCGCTTACGACCGCCGCCGGCCCACTGATTGACTTTTGCAATGCCAACAGCTGCGGCTTTTTGGCGCTCGGCGGCGAGCGCGACGAAGAGCATCAGTTCGGTTTAAGCATTCCTTATAGGGGATGGACGCTTGATGCTGACACTTTTCGGACCGTCGCGCATAACTTCTTCGATCATAGTTGCCTCGGATCAGGCGCGTGTTTCCCTATTACCATCGCCCAGGCGCGCGTCGATGGCTGGGAGCTCACGCTGCGCTCTCCGCGCCTTGCCCAGCGGGCGCAGCTCCACCTGTCCTATTCGAACCAGGTGGCCAAAGGAGCGCTCCCGATCACCGGCGGCCTTACCAATTTTCTCCCTCCCAGCCCTTTGTTCTTCCTCGATCACGATCAACGTAATACGCTGAGCGTGGGTGGCGATATGGGGCTGCCCTGGCGCTCATATGCGGCAACAAACGTTTATTATGGTTCCGGCTTCAGCAATGCCTTTGTGGGCCAGCCTTATCCGGGAGATCACTTGCCGCAACACACAAGCTTCGATGTTTCGCTCGGCAAGGATTTTGGTGAGCGCTTCACGGCATCGCTAAACGCCCTCAATGTCGCGAATCGGCGGGTGGAATTGGATAATAGTCAAACCTTTGGCGGTTTTCATTGGAATAACCCCAGGGAAATCTATGTCGCAGTTCGCTACCGTTTTCGCTATTGAAATGTCACTGGCAAGAGATCGACGCGAGCGGATTCAAGTTCCTGGCAGGGAGAATAGTTCATGACGCATAGCGCAGAGAAGATGGCCCCGGCCTTGGTGTGCGTGTGTCTATTGTTCGCCGCACTGTCCTGCCGCAAGACGGCAGCGCCGCCTAGCGGGCCGACGTCGTCGGCCCAGCCATCGCCGTCCGCCTTCCAGCGTTTTCAACTTGTAGGCCAGGTGGTCTCGATCGACAAACAGTCTAAGATGGCTAACGTGGACAGCCAAGCAATACCTGGATTCATGGACGCCATGACCATGCCCTACGTGGTCAAATCGGAGACGGAACTGGACCGCCTCACGCCGGGCGATCACATCACTGCCGATGTGGTGATCGGCGACGGCAGTGTATGGCTGGAAAAGGTTGTGGTCACGGCGCACCCGGGAAAAGCCGCGAGCAAGTAGGTATGCGCTACGTTTTGTTCATTGTCGCCCTGATTGGGGTCGCCGCATCTTCCTTGGCTCTCCATGAGCATTACCGGGCGTATGGCGACTCGCCTTGCAATATCAATGAGCACTGGGATTGTGGAATCGTCAACCATAGCCCCTATGCCGTCATTCACGGTATTCCGGTGGCAGTAGTCGGCATCGCCGGATATCTTTTATTAGCTGCACTCTCACTCTGGCGAGCGTACCGAGTCATGCTTCTGCTGGCCATTCCGGCGCTCGCTTTCGCCTTGTATCTGGCGCACATCGAAGCCCACGTGCTGGGCGTGTGGTGTCTGTACTGCGCCATCTCACTCGGCACAATCTCGCTGATGACACTTTTTCTGATCGCGCTGGTTCTGATAGGCATCCTGCGCAGCGCGGCATGAAAACCAGGCGAGGAGATTAAGCTGAGCGCAAACCCGGGTAAAGCCGTGAGAGGAGAAAATAAAAAGGCGGCCAGGAAAGCCGCCTTTGAACGTCTTGTAAGTGGTTTGTTAGACACCCTTAACGTTCTCGGCCTGCCATCCCTTGGGGCCTTTCACCACATCGAATTGCACCTGCTGGCCTTCCTGCAGGCTGCGGAATCCATTGGCTTGAATGGCCGAGAAGTGTACGAACACATCCTCGCCGTTCTGGCGGCTGATGAAACCATAACCTTTGGCGTCGTTAAACCACTTTACTGTTCCTGTTTCCATGGTGTTGCTATATTCCTTTAAGTTGAAATCGCGCTGAGTTTTCGCTGAACGTCTGCAGGCAGGTCACGCACGAAGCGGGAGTTGCTACAAAGAACCGCAAGAACAAAACGCGATTCTATTGTACATCAAAGGTTTAGCAATAGCCAAGCGAGGCGCACTCGAAGGGTGCGGGCCCTTCGGGATGGAGGAACCCAGACTGCCCAGCATACGGCTACGTCTCCGCCTTTGCTCTTGATCAAGCTGACGCAGAGTGAGGACATAATCGTCGTCCGTTTGCGACGAAGCCGCAGAGGCTGGGCTCACGACTTCGAAAAGCGGTTGTTGCGCTTAAACCGTTCCCGTCATCTCTCGAGACTCGGGCAAAGGGCTCACTTCCCTTCGGCGCTCCCACGAGATCCCGCGAGGTCAGGTCTGCCGACAATCGAAGGGTTTCTCCCACTTTTACGCTTTTGATTCTTGCTTCATTGGTTTCGCTAGGGGCGTTCGAGAAGCTCGAGAATGCGATCGAAATCAGAGAGGCTACGGTATTCGATCAGGATTTTTCCCTTGCCTTGGCGAGCGACGATTCGGACGCGCATTCCTAGCCGGCGTTCGAGCTCAGTTTGCGCGGCACGTACGTTGGGATCAACCGGTTTAGCCGGAGTCGCCTCCGACTTTGCCTCCCCAAACTGTTTCAGCTGACTGCAGTGTGCCTGCAATTGCTTGACCGTCCATTCCGCAGCCACTGCCTGGCTGCCCAGTTTCTCGAGCCCTGCGGTGTCAAGGTAAGCCATGGCCTCAAGCAGGATGCGGGCTTCACTGAAGCCGAGCTTTCCTTGTCCGATCCAGTCGAGTACGCTCTCGGGAAGCTTGAGCAGGCGGACGTAATTCGCCACCGACTCGCGAGAGACCCCGGTCCGCTGCCCAATCTGTTCCTGGGTTAGATTGAAATCGCGACTGAGGCGAGCGAAAGCACGAGCTTGCTCGAGGCAATTAAGATCCTGGCGTTGCAGGTTTTCGATGATCGTCACCTCGGCTGCCTGCTGATCGCTCAGCCCGCGAATTATGGCCGGTACGGTGGTTTTTCCTGCTAATTTCAGAGCGCGACAGCGCCGCTCCCCGAGCACCAGCACATAACGCCCATTCTGTCCCGGGCGGACCACGATGGGCTGGGCCAATCCATGCACTTGAATCGATGCCGCGAGCTCCTCTAAGGCAGCAGAATCGAAGGTACGTCGCGTCTGATAAG
>JAFAPG010000429.1 GCA_019247235.1 Acidobacteriota bacterium | reverse complement strand
GAGCCAGGAGTCGCGCCGACACCCAGCAGTGCTCCGTCGTTGCTTTCGGGTGGCAAGGCCAGCCAGGTTTCAGTGAACGGCATGCGGCCGAGTTGGACGAACGTTCTCATCGACGGCATGGACGCAAATGATCCGGTCTTCGGCTTTTCTCCAGCGGGTGCTTCGGGGCTCTTTCTCGGTCTGAATGGGCTCACGGAGGTCCGCTCCCTGACTCAAACCGTCGATACGGAATACGGCGGGAATGCAGGTGGCGTAATCGAGGCGGTGACCAAGTCAGGAAGTAATCAGTACCATGGATCGCTGTGGGAATTCCACCGAGATGCTTCACTCGATGCCAGGAACTACTTTGATTTGAGTAACCGCCCGATCCCAGCATTCGTACGCAACCAGTTCGGTGCTGGAATCGGAGGGACGATTGTACATGACCGAACTTTCTTTTTTGCGAACTACGAAGGTTTTCGTGAAGTACAAGCATCTACTGCCATTGCCACTGTGCCCAACGCGCTTGCGCACCAAGGCTTACTGCCTACCATCAATAATCCCGGAGCCTGCAGCAACGCAGCTCCGAGCCGATGTGTAGCCATTACAATTGACCCTCGCGTGCAGCAGTTTCTCGACCTACTACCTCCTTCGAACGGCGCAGACAATGGGAACGGAACCGGGGACCTGATCACCGCGAATAAGGGCAACACTAGTGAGCACAATGGCATAGTCCGTCTCGACCACATTTTCTCCAGCTCACATTCGCTGTTCGGGCGTTACGTAATCGATGACAGTTCTTCCCTAGTTCCTTATATTGGGACACCACCGGGAACATACGCCCCGGGATTTCCTGCTCTTCATCAAGCGCGCAATCAATACTTTACTGTTCAGGACCGCAGCAATTTCGGACACGAGCTGTTGAACGAGTTTCGGTTCGGTATCAATCGCACGACGGCATCGACTTCAATCGTTGCTACACATCCGGGACTCTCCTTTTCTTTGGTGCCTGGCCGACCTTTTGGGACCATCGACATTGCAGGTATGAGCCTGCTGGGCAATAGCGCAGTAATTCCCTTGGACGATTTTTCAACCGTTTATCAACTTCAGGATCAAGTTTCGTTTATACGTGGTCGGCACACCTTGAAGTTCGGCGCCGAGTTTCGAAGGATCCAATCCAATGGTCCGCTGGATTTTGGAGTGAATGGGATCTATACCTTCCAGGATCTAAGCCCGTTCGGGTTTCGGGCGCACTCCAACAACCCTGCACTCGAATTCTTCCTGGAAGCTCTGCCTCTGTCGTACGTGGGCGTCGATCTCCCCAACTCCAACTCGAACCGCGATTACCGCCAGAGCGCTGTCTCTGAGTTTGCCCAGGATTTCTTTCGTGCTACGAGCCGTTTGTCTGTGAATGTCGGTCTACGATACGACTTCTACTCCAATCCCATCGAGGCACACGGGCGCATGTCGGTCATTCGCAATCCCGCCACGGATTCCGGCCCGACGGTCGGCAATCTGTTCGCCACCACACCACGGGATTTGTTTTCACCGCAAGCTGGCTTTGCATGGAACATGTTCGGTGACGGCAAGACCATATTGCGGGGCGGAACCGGCATCTTTCGCGATCAAATCCCCTTTATCTTGTTTGGTGTTGATCGGTTTCTACCTCCTTTTGAGAGCTTTAATTCGTATGTGTTTCCCAACTTTCTCAACCCGCAGAGCGCGCAGCTGGCCCTACCGCTTTACGTTCTTCAGATGACTTATCATCCGAAGTTCCCATATGCCTGGCAATACAATCTCAACTTGGAACGGGAAATCGCGCCGGGAACTGTTCTCACCGCCGGATACTTGGGTGCGCGTGGCAACCACCTGCCTCGAGAAGTAGAAGCGAACCCCTTCCAACCAGCCTTTCGCCATCGCTCGAATCCGAACTTGCCTTCACCTCTGTTGGAGGATCTAACCGATGCACAGTCTTTCTATAATTCATTCCAATTGTCCGTTTCGCAACAACACGCCCATAATATTTCCTGGCAGGCTTTCTACACGTTCTCACACTCAGTGGACGATGCCTCGAGCAATGTTTCTATCGAAGCCGTAAACGAACCTCCTACGACTCAAGATCCGTTCAATCGTAAGTTTGACCGAGGCCGGTCAGGATTCGACATTCGGCATAATTTCGTTGCCAATGTTGTCTATGAGCTGCCGTTCTGGCGTGCTAGACAATTCGGTGGCTGGGAAGTTTCTGCTGTTGCCGACGTTCACAGCAACGTCCCTTTTACTCCAGTGCTTGGCTTTGATAATGCAGATGTGCAATCACTATTGACTTCGGAACGGCCAAACCTTGCGGGCAATCCTTACGAGGGTGTTTGCCCAAACGGCTTCAGAGTGGGTACTCCGTCGTGCTGGTTTAATCCAACTGCCTTTGCGTTACCGCCTCCTGGTCAGTTTGGCACTGCTGGACGCAATATCCTGCGTGGCCCCGCCTTCTGGCAATTTGATCTTGCGCTACAAAAGGATTTCCATTTGTCGGAGGGCACGAAGTTTACGTTTGGAGCGGAAGCTTACAATCTGCTGAATCGTCCGAACTTTGCAGTTCCAAGCAATACGCAAAGCCCGCTCACCCTAGGAGGGAATGGAGACGCCGTGTTCGCCAGCAACGTCGCGCGAATATTCTCTACTGTTGGTATTGCGCGCCAGATTCAGCTGGATGCACGCTTCAAATTCTGACCAATCGCCTACCCCAAGATGCCGATAGCGCAAGAACCTTCTGAGTGAAACAGCACCGCCCAGTACCATCGTCCAATAGACTCTTCCCGATATTTCTGGCGTAATTAAAAAGCTCGCTTAGGCCCGAATCGATGAACCAACTGCTTGCGACGTTCTCGACGCTCACGGCGGCACGAACCACTGGAACAAGTATCAGAAAGTTGAAGCTGCGATTGTCACCGGGGGCGGCTTTTTTGCTCTAAAAGGAATGCTGCAGGACTCGACTCCCCGGCGCATGTCCGTGTGGTTGCACGAGGAACGCTCATCCGTTCTGCCCTTTGGGGGTCCAGATCAGAGAACGATGTTCACTCCGGAGCGGATCGCCATCGAGAAACTTGATGGCACGGTGGTAGCCGAACGATACGCGCCCAAGGACTCGTTCGCTGGCCACCAGATGAGCACTCCTTGGGACCCACTCCAGAGGGCGTACTTCAACGGAGAAGCCGTATGGACATATCTCACCACACCATTCCTTCTTGCGATGGATGGGGTACGAGTGGAGGAAACAGAACCCTGGCGGCAAGGAGCAGAGACATGGCGCGTATTGCGCGCTCCATTTCCCGGGTTCAATCGAGACACACAGCCTCGTCCAGGACTTTTTCTTTGGAGAGAGCGATTTCATGCTCCGCCGCCACGACTACAACGTGAACATTGCCGGCGGTTTTCCAGCGGCGCAGCTGACCTCGAACTATGCGACAGCAAACGGAATTCATTTCCCAACTAGGAGGCGCGCATATACACGCGGGCCTGACCGGCGGCCGATCGAGGAAATGTTGATGGTCTCAATCGATTTCAGTGACGTGCAGTTCGAATAGCTGACAGAGCGGTTATACATCCGAGTTATTGCGCCATCTTGGCTTTGGGGCCACACACAAAATGACGACTCAAAATTACAAGAACATCATCATTGGTAGTGGGGAGGGCGGAAAATACCTCGCATGGCATTTAGCACAATCCGGAGAGCAAACGATTGTCATCGAACGGCGTTGGATCGGCGGGTCT
>JAFAPG010000863.1 GCA_019247235.1 Acidobacteriota bacterium | reverse complement strand
ACAAATAAGCCGAGAATCATCAGCGGCACCCCCAGGGCCATACTTACAGCCGAGACCAAGTAGTAGGAGCTTTTAATGCGGGGCAATAGACGATCTCCCAGCCAGCCGCCAGCGAGCGAGGCTAAGACTCCATCGACGACCACGATAATGCCAAAGATGAAATTGGCCTTTTCAAGCGAGTAGTGCCGTTCAGTGTAGAGAAACTGCGGCATCCATACCTGAATTCCCCCCAGCGAGAACGTCATAGCCGCCATTCCCAGGGTAGCGGTGATAAAAGCGGGATTTGCGACCAGGCCTCGGATCGTCGCCCGTTCCGGTGTGTCTTCGATCGAGTCAAACTGGCCGCGCTGGGGTTCCCGTAAAGCTAGCACCCCCGATGCCAGGAGAAATCCTGGAATGGCGGCAACATAGAAAGGAAAACGCCAACCGTGTCCGGGAGCAAGATAGCCTCCGAGCAGGTATCCGGCCGCCGATCCCACGGGGATTGCCAGGTAAAATACCCCGAGAACCCGTCCACGGATATTCTCGGCGAACAGATCAGCTACGAAGGTGGGGGCAATGGTTACAAACGTTGCTTCTCCTATGCCTACCAGGGTGTGACGAATCAAAAGCTCCCTATAGGTGTGAGTCACGGCCGTGAGCAACGTCAATCCGCTCCAGAACACGGCGCCTAGCGAGATAATGAGCTTGCGGGAATATCTGTCCGCCAGTGGGCCAACGAAAGGTGCGGCCACCATATAAAACAGTAGAAAGGCGCTGGTTAAGATCCCGATTTGTGCCTTGTTAAGGTGCAGTTCGCTTTCAATCAGAGGTTGAACGGCGAATAAGACATTACGGTCCGCATAGTTCAGGAGGTTCAACGCGGTAAGCAAGGAGAGTGCGACAATGGGGCGCTGCTGGCTTGGGCTCACTTGGCGATGGAATATACCACGGCGGCAAAGGCGCCGGTAATGGCCAAAGCGATGCCGGTGAATTTACCGCGAGGCGAGCTTGCTTTAGCTCTTTATCTCAGGAGACTGCGGGCTTTCTGGCCGCGGCCAACGAGCCACGACGGTCGTCGAAATGCCACCTCGCGGCCGGAACTCGCCCATCACCTCCGCCCAGAGCGGCTTTGCCCAGCGCACTATGTCCTCGAGTACTTGATTGACTACGTTCTCCTGAAAGAT
Organism: Acidobacteriota bacterium; assembly: GCA_019247235.1. Lineage (GTDB taxonomy): Bacteria > Acidobacteriota > Terriglobia > Terriglobales > Acidobacteriaceae > Gp1-AA145. Next base: position 1,773 of record JAFAPG010000863.1, on the reverse strand, counting down.
TCCGAGATTGCGATAACACTGAAGGTACTCTTTGAGCGACTTAAGCTCCAGGCAAAGCTCGTTAGGCACATAGCGGATGGTGATGATGCCAAAATCCGGAAGGCCCGTCTTGGGACAGACCGAGGTAAACTCAGGATCGTCGATCCTGATCTCGTAGCCGGGGAACTGGTTCGGCCAGGTCTCAATCGCTGGAAATCTGTGTTCTAGTCCAGCGATGGCATGCTCGATAGTGTAGCGAGGCGGTTCCGGCATCTCTCCTATTGTAATCAGCCAATCGGCAGAGTGGAGAGACCCGGCCCTGAAAGCGTGGATTTTTACGGTTCCTGCAGCAACTCGCTGCATCTAAAAGGCTAAGTGCGGTTCTCGGATCGCGATCTCAGCGGATGTAAAATTTCTTTAGCTGACGATGCCACAAGATAGAAGATCGAGTTTTTTTTCGCGGAGGCGCTGGATTTTGTGGGCTGCAGGAGCAGTGTTGGCCGTCATTGTGCTTGCATCCTTTGCCTCGCGAGATGATTCGGTTCCGGTCTTAGCTGCTGTGGTCTCCCGCAGCACGATTCGGAGTGTCATCTCAACCAACGGAAAAGTTGAACCGGTTAGGAATTTCGAAGCGCACGCGCCAATCGGCACGACCGTGAAGCGAGTTCTGGTGAAGGAGGGCGATCAGGTCAAGCGGGGACAGCTGCTGGTTGAGTTGGACTCAGCAAACGCCCGTAGCCAGGCAGCCCAAGCCCTAGCGCAAGTGCGCGCATCCGAGGCGGATATGAGTGCGCTAAAGCAGGGCGGCACACAAGAAGAAGTTCTCAGCTTAGAGAGCCAGCTGGTGAAAGCGCGCGACAACTTTCAGACGGCCGAACGCAATCTGCAAGCTCTCCGTCGTCTAGAACAGTCCGGAGCGGCGTCTCCCGGGGAGGTGCGGTTAGCGCAAGATCAGCTGAGCGCGGCCTCTGCCGATCTGAAGCTGCTCGAGTCCAAACAGAGCCAGCGCTATTCCCGGCCGGAGATTGCTCGCGTTCAGGCGCAGCAATCCGAGGCACAAAGCGCCTATAGCGCTGCCGAGGATATTCTTGGCCAGCTCTCGGTGCGCGCCCCCTTTAATGGCACCGTATTTTCATTGCCGGTCAAGTTGGGAGCCTACGTAAGCCCTGGCGATCTGATTCTGCAAATGGCGAACTTGTCAGAAGTGCTGGTACGCGCCTTTGTAGATGAGCCTGATGTCGCCCGGTTAGCTGCGGGCGAAAAGATTGAGGTTATCTGGGATGCAATGCCTGGGCGGGTTTGGCAGGGCTCAGTTAGCGCCATTCCCGCGGCGGTGAAATTGCATGGCACGCGCAATGTGGGTGAAACCACCTGTTTGGTCAGCAATCAAGACTTCAAGTTGCTGCCCAATATCAATGTGGGCGTGACCATCATTACCGCCGAACACCCCGATGCACTTACTATCCCTCGCGAGGCGGTGCGGCAGGACGACTCCGCTCCTTACGTATATCGCATTGTCGCTAACGAACTTAAGCGGCAGAATGTGCAGACCTCAATTTCAAATTTGACCAGCGTGGAAATCACAGGCGGACTGCCCGAGAATGCGCTAGTCGCTTTAGGTTCGGTAAACTCAAAACCCCTGCACGATCATCTTCCCGTGAGAGTAGTCCATTGAAGATGCAACCCTCCCTCTCGCTGCTGGTGCTTGCGCTTTTCAGTGTTTCTAACGCGCTGGCTGCGGACGATAATGCCCCCGCGTTGCTGGCTAGCGGGCATGTCGATGATGCCATTGCG
>JAFAPG010000556.1 GCA_019247235.1 Acidobacteriota bacterium | reverse complement strand
GCTTTTGGCGCCGATGCCTAATCACCCTCTCTTTGAGGAGCCGTTTGCGGGCTTGACCCTGGTTAAATGGTTGGGCATTGTTTGTTGCGCTTACGCGTGTATTCGCTTGCTGCAAGATCGTCGTCGGCCAGTTTTTCTTGGATCGTGGCAGGCCCGATGCTTCCTTACCCTGCTTGCCCTGAGCACGATCTCCTATTTGGCACTCAGCAAGACAGACGGTCTTTCTTTTAGCCCAATGTTTAGTTATGTCAGCTACGCATTATTGTTTTTTACAACCGTCGCGTTGGTGAATACCTACGAACGTTTCTATAAAACCTTGCTGGCAGCGCTGGCCGGCGCGACTTGGGCTTCGCTTTACGTGATTCGCGAATTTCAGGCCTCCGGGGGCATGAATCTTCGCCCCGGCTACGTTGCTGGTGATTCTAACTATTTTGCGACCTGTACTGTGCTTGTGATTCCGATCGCGGTCTACATGCTGCGAATGAAGGGGTCGCGTTGGGAGCGGTGGTTTTGTGGAGTTTCGCTGGTGCTCATGCTGCTGGCTTTTACGCTCGCATCTTCTCGAGGAGGTTTATTTGGATTGTGCGTGGCTGCCGCTTATATGTTGTTGCGCTCGGCTCGCTCACGTCGTTTGGCCGTGCTGATCACCGTCTTACTTTTGCCCCTGCTCTGGTTGTCGCCGGCGTCGCCACTGGCTCGGATGTTGCACCCAAGTTTTGGCGACGTTATGGGAGAGCAGATCAGACGAGATTTTTGGAGAGTTGGCCTGGAGATGATCCGTAAACATCCCATAACTGGCATTGGTTTGGGCAACTTCACCGCCATCTCTTCCACAAAGGTGGGAGCTCAACATGGGATTGCCTGCAACACGTTCTTAGAGATTACTGCGGAGCTCGGAATTCCCGGGCTGATAGCGTACTGCGGAATCGTGCTGGGGGCGATCTCCCACACTAGCAAGCTGCGTGCCGCGGGAAAGATGCGGCGTGACCGTTCATTGCTCTATGCAGCTGAAGGAATCCAGGCTGGGTTGATAGGTTTCTCCGCTGCCGCAGTCTTCGTTTCAGCGGAGTATCAGAAGCCGTTCTGGGTGATGATCGCGGTGACCGCAACCATTCCCATGATATTGACGCGTAAGTTGCCGAAGGCCACCTGCGGGAAAATTCCTCGCCGCCTCGAGTCCGAGCGGTCCCTGCCAGCTCCGCAGTTGTCGCCACTGGCCTCTTGAAGCTGACCATGCAACGCCGATCAATCTTACATTTCACGAACTCCACATTGTGGGGCGGTGTCGAAGAGCATATTTGCTCACTGCTCCGCAGTCTGTCTTGCCGGTTTTGTCCGCAGCTGGTATGCGATCCGAGCCTTTACGAGCGTTTCCGCGCTGCTATCTCCGAAGATGTACGGATCACTCCGCTCGCCTTATCGAGTCCAAGGCATGTTTCTGCGGCAGTGCGCTTTGCCCGGCTGCTGAGGTGCGGGCAGTTCGACATTGTGCATTCCCACATGTTTTGGAGCAGCTTATTCGCTAGTCCGATCGCCTGGGCATGCGGTGTGCCCACTATCATTGAAACCCTGCACGGAACTGAGGCATGGCGCACGGGTTGGAAAGCTAGTTGCACGATTGATCGTGCAACGACTCGCTTCGTCTCCAAGTATGTTGCCGTTTGTGCGTCCGATGCCCAATTTCTCGAAGAAAAAAAACAGGTGCCGCGCCATAAAATCGCCGTCATTCCCAACGGCGTTGATGTCCGGCGGTTTTTAGTTTCTTCATCCGACCGGCACGCCTCCCGCTCTCAACTTGGTTTAGGGCAGGCGGATCTAGTCGTCATCGTGGTTGCTCGATTGCACCGCGGAAAAGGTCACGCCGTCCTGTTGGATGCAATCGGTCCCCTGTTACCGGTTCATCCCGCCCTCAAAGTGATCTTTCTGGGCGAAGGCGAAGAGGGACGCGAGTTAGAAGCGCGCGCGAACGCTCTCGGGCTCCGCGATTGTGTTCGCCTGCTGGGCTACCAAAATAATGTCCAAGAATGGCTGGCTGCGGCCGATATCAATGTATTACCGACCTTCTATGAAGGTCTTCCTTTGACCGTACTTGAGGCGATGGCTTCCGGACTTCCCACCGTGGCTTCGAATGTAGGCGGCATTCCGGATGCTATTGAGCATGGTGTGAGCGGCTTGCTAGTGCCACCCGGAGATCCCACTCAGCTCCGAGACGCTATTTCCTGTCTATTGCAAGATCCCTGCCTGCGAACGCGACTGGGCAAAGTGGCACAGAGACGCGCACTCGAAAGCTTTGACTTTGAGCAACAGGTTCGTCGGACAGAAAAGCTGTATGTCGAAATGTCGGACATCCTCACCCAGTTCGCGCAGGATGGTTCGGCTGAATCTGGTGAAGTACCATCGCTTTCTCTCGCTTTAAATCATGCTGCCGAAAGCAGCCCAAGCTATGCGCGGAGTCAGCAGGGCCGACCTTAGGGGCGCAAAGATGATTCGTAGCGTTTTTTCCAATTGGTTCGGCTTGGTGGTCTTGGCCGCAAGCAGTGTCCTGCTCACCCCGGTAATGATCCACCACTTAGGCGCGGTGGATTACGGTGTATGGGTTTTGGCCACTTCCGTACTTGACTATTACGGACTGCTTGACCTCGGTATGCGCTCCGCCATGTTTCGATACGTGGCCCTGTTTCGTGGCGGCACACGGCGGGAAGAAGTGGATCGGACCTTCAGTTCGGCATTGTTCCTGGTGATCGCGACCTCCGCCCTGATCTGTGGCATTTCCTTTGCAGTGGCGATGATTGTTCCCCGCTTCCACGCGTTGCCAGGTACATCTCCGCGGATGCTGGCTTGGCTGCTGTTGCTTTTGGGCACCAGCGTTGCCATCACTTTCCCCACGCGCATGCTGGCGACCTATATATCGGCGCACCAGCGATGGGATCTGTACAATGCGGCGGGAATTGCCAACACTCTTGTCCGTACTAGAGTCATTGTTCTTGTCCTGAGGTTCGGCTATGGAATGCTGATGGTCGCGGTCGCCACCGTCCTGGTTGCGTTTCTCTCGTTGGGTTTGCACATCCTGTTGCTATTTATTGCCGACCCGCAGGCTCACGCCAGCCTGCCTTTGGTCAGCATCCACCGAATTCGTGAGTTGTTTGCTTTCAGCCTGCGTTCTCTTCTGGTCTCTATCGGCGACTATCTGCGTTTCTATTCCGATTCCGCTGTGATTGCCGCGGTACTAAATGTCGGCCTGGTTACGCCATTTAGTGTCGCTACGCGCTTAATCGAATGTTTCAGATCGGTGGTAATTGCGGCCGGTGCTCCCGTGCTAGGTAGCATGACGGAACTGGATGGAGGAAGTCGCCAACAGGAGTTGAGAGAAATGCTGCTGCGGTCGACTCGTTTCCTGGCGCTGCTGTCAATTCTCGGTGGAGTGTTATTGCTAGTCGACGGCCGAGCCTTATTGCGGCTCTGGGTGGGCTCCGATTTATTGTCTGCCTACCCCATTCTGGCTCTACTTGCGATTGGATACACGATCAACTTAGCGCAACACCCGACCTTGTTGGTTGTCATTGCGAAAGGACAGCACGGACCACTGGGTTGGTGGACCATCGCCGAGGGAATCGCCAACATTGTGCTAAGTGTGATTTGGGGAATATCGCATGGACTTATGGGTGTGGCTTTAGGAACGATAGTTCCCATGCTGGTGATAAAGATTATCGTCCAACCCTGGTACGCGCTTAAAGCGACCGAGATGAGTGCCTGGGAGTATCTTCACAAAGGCTTGGGCCGACCCTTGCTGGTTGCTGTGCTGTTCGGACTTGGTGCAGCCAAAATGTCTATAGGCGTTGAAACCAACCTGCCGCTATTCTTTGCGATGCTCACAGTGCAGACAATTATGTTTCTTGCCTGCGCGTCGCTGGTGGGCCTTACCCGACTGGAACGCCAGTTGCTCTGTGACTATGGGCGGCGGCTTGGGTGGTCGATGAGCCGCACGCCGGCGGGTAACCTTCAGGTCTGAACCTATGTCCCCTAGACCAGCACTACTCGCTCAAACAGCCGGGGCAGGCACCATAGTCGATGAGCCAATGACCGAGGAGCGTGTATGCCTAACCTAGGTGTGTCCGCGATGCCAGCAGAACGCAGGGAAGCTACAGACGTGCCCACGGTTTCGGTGATCATTGCCACTAAGAACCGAACCGAGGACTTAGCCGATACAGTACGAGATCTAATCTCTCAAACCCAGCAACCGAACGAAATTCTCATCGTCGATCAGAGCTCGACACCTTCGTTCGACCCCACTGGTTTTCAGATAAAAATTGACTATATTTTTGCTCCACATCTTTCCGGAGCTGCGGTAGCGCGGAATGTTGCCATGGATCACGCCAGCGGCGACATTTGGCTTTTTCTCGATGATGACGTGATTCTCGAAGCCGACTATATCGAACAAGTTCTTGCCGCCTATTCGCCAGAGATCTCGGGTGTTTCGGGAATCATCACCAATTACAGTGTCCCAGGTTTGACTCGCCGTTTATTCGAGAAAGTTTTCGTGAAAGGCGCATTCCATGACGATCGGCAGCCTATCTACTGGCGGGCCGACCATCTCCGTTTCAAGGGCCCACAGCGGGTGAAACAGTTTGGCTGTGGGGTGATGAGTTTTCGTGCTGACGTGATTCGCGGACTACGCTTCGATCCTAGGCTCAGCGGCTGTTCCCTCGCCGAAGACATCGATTTTTGTGCACACTTACCGCAAGGAGCGATCTTAGTGATAGCTCCGCGAGCACGTTTAATCCATAAACGAAGCGCGGTGGGCCGAGCCACCGCACATTGGCTGGATGCGCATGCCCAGTCAAGCGCCTACATGCGCCTACGAAATTGGCATCGCGGTTTGAACGATGATCTCTCGTTCACTTGGTTGCAGATAGGGTATGGGGTGATGGCCGCGGTCGGATCGCTTAAACGGGGCAGTTTCGAACCGTTCCGTGCTTGGCAGGTCGGGCGGGCACGGGGCAGGAGCTTGGGTTTGCAGCACGCCGCTCAAGAGTCGCATGCGAGGGTGAAGGAGACGATCGCCTAAGGTTGCGTTTTTCCTCAGGAGTGTGTCATTGCCTCGGCATTGTCATATGCGTCGATGGTCGTTCAAAGCCGAAAGTCTTCTAGTGTTAAAGCATGCGTCTTACTGAACTTCAGGAAAGTTTGGACCCTCGTAGCGCCGCCCTGGCGCCGACCCTTCAAGAAGGCCACGGGGCGAGCGCGTTCATTGTGCAGGAGGGTGCACGTCTGTGCCGCATCGCCGCTGGCGATCAAGTTCATGCCATCGTTTTGAGCGGGAGCATCTCGCGCGGTGAAGCAACCTTGAAGCGAGATTCGCACGGATGGCGGGTCTTGGGGGATGCTACTTTTGTGATTCTAACCGACGGCCCCGCCGAGCTTGGGGTGAGGGAACTGGAACGGGAGATTGGGCGCTCACTCTTAAGCCGTCAGATAAGCTGCAAGGTGGCGGTTGTGACCTCCACCATGGCTGAGCTACAAAAGCTGAAGCCTCACATTTACGCCTACGAGCTTCGCGAACGCGGTGTCGTCATATGGGGCGATAAAGGGGTCTTGGATGGCATGCCTTCCTTTCGCGCCGCAGAGATTCCCAAGGAGGATGGCTGGTGGCTTCTCTGTAATCGCATGATCGAACAATTGGAGACGGCGGCGGACACGCGCAGCTCACATAACTCTTCGGCCGTCGAGTATCGGATTGCGAAACTCTATCTGGCGATGGCTGCCTGCTATCTGCTGGTCATTGACCAATATGAGCCCAGTTATCGGGAGAGAGCGGAGCGACTGGCAAGCTTAGCGGGTTCAACTGATCCGGTGGAGTCGCCGATCCCTTTCGAACGCTTTTCGAAGTACGTTTGGCAATGTACCCAGTTGAAGTTGCAAGGCGAGAAGATAGGCCCTTCGGGTGATTTCCCCACATGGCATGATGCCGTGCATGATGCTGAGCTTCTCTGGCGCTGGGTGCTTGGGCGCATACTGACGACCGATTCCCGAACGAGTCGCGAAGCGTTGCTTGGCGCCATGGCAGCACGTCAATCGCCTGTGGCACGGAGCAAGTCATGGATACGCGCTGCATATGTTCAGCCGTGGGTTGCTGTGCGCGATTGCATTCGCTGGGCGCGTTTCGCCGTGTCTACCTCGCCGCGCTATTTGGTTTACAGCGCAGCTAGCGAACTTTTCTTTGCCAGTTCAGATCCGGATGGAGTTACAGCTGATGAACTCGCCGTCATCGTGGCCAACCTTCCACTCTCCCACCCAGAACCGGGTAACAAGCTAACTTGGCCAGCGGCTGCCAAGCTCATCGCTACAAATTTTCACGTCTTGCTCGAATCGACTCGTTCCTAAGCTGAGGTCTTAATCAATGATATTGGAGACGCTTAAATACCACTCCCGGGAAACTGCATGGAGGGTGAAGAAGATGTTGCGCGCCGTGCTGGCTTATTTTGGCCCAAAAGCTTCGCCCGCGGCAGATTCGAATGCGCCCGCAAGCATCGGCTATAGCCATCTGCGGTTAGCATCGGCACGCGATCAGCTGCTTTTACGGGACTTTGCGCCAGATACCATGCTTCGCCTCCCCATACATGAGAGCCGGCGGGCGCGCTTCCCCGTCATCGACGTACACTGTCATCTGAATGACGGTATCGTCATGCAGAGATCAGTCAACCCAGAGCGTTTCCTTCGGGTGATGGATCAAACTAACGTGAAGGCTGCGATTAATCTGACCGGAGGCTGGGGTCAACAGCTGCGACGCTCGCTAGAAAATTTGGCTGAGAAGTTTGCCGGCAGATTTTACGTGTTCTGCCAAATCGATTACTCGCACCTCGATGATCCCAACTATCTCATTGAGACGCTTGACGAGGCGCGTGCTGCCGGGGCCAAGGGCGTCAAAGTACTTAAGGATCTCGGGCTTACCTTGCGCGACCGTTCTGGCAAATTAGTTCGTATCGATGACGATCGTCTGGATTGTGTGTGGGACAAGGCGGGGCAGTGGGGGCTTCCAGTTGCAATTCATACCGCCGATCCGGATGCTTTCTTCCATCGGATCGATCGCCACAACGAACGATACCAGCAGCTCATTGCCCACCCCGACTGGAGCTTCTTTGGTAGCAGCTTCCCCAAAAAGTCAGAGCTACTCGAGCAACGCAACCGCCTTTTCGAGCGCCACCCGCATACACGTTTCTGGGGCATGCACATGGCTAATCATCCCGAGGACCTGGACGAAGTGACCGAATGGATGGAACGGTATCCGAATCTTTCCGTCGAACTCGGGGGACGAATTGCGGAGCTTGGACGGCAGCCCCGCCGTGCCAGCCGTTTCTTCCAGCAGTTCCAAGACCGAGTCATGTTCGGTATGGATACGACATTAACTGTGGATTGCTATCGCACCTATTTCCGGTTTTTGGAGACAGAAGACGAGTATTTCGACCACCCTGGATATCCTTGGCAGGGCTCCTGGAAGATCTATGGACTAGGTCTGCCTGAGAAAGTTCTGCAAAAGCTCTACCACGACAACGCAGCTCGAGAGCTAGGGCTGCCACCACTCGATGGTCACCCCGCCGAGCTCGAGTCGACGTCTGAAGCTGTAGTCGCTTAATCAACTCTAAAAAATAAGAAACGGAACCGCTGCTAATGACCACTGCCGTGAATCGAGCTGTCCCTACCCGATCGGCCACGCGTCGTATTACCTTGTGTGTGCTCATCGATGCCTTGGGCTGGAAGATTATCGAAGACCGACCCTTCTTAAATGGCACTCTCGCCTTCCGGCAACCCTTGGAAACTGTTTTGGGGTTCAGTTCCGGGGCGGTGCCAAGCTTGCTCACCGGCCGCCGGCCGAGCCAACATGGCCACTGGAACCTGTTTTACTATGATCCCCAAGGATCGCCTTTCGCGTGGCTTCGCGGGCTTCAACATTTTCCACCCAAGCTAGTAAATCACCGAGTATCTCAGAAGCTGATTAAAGAAGCTGGAAAGCGCCTGTTTCATATGGGGCCGCAGTTCGAATGCTATGTGCAGCCCACGTTGATGCCTTGGTTTAATTGGGTCGAGCGCCGATCAATTTACGAGCCTGGCGGTATTTCGGGCGCACCTTCAATATTCGACCGCTTGGTTGAA
>JAFAPG010000616.1 GCA_019247235.1 Acidobacteriota bacterium | reverse complement strand
AACGTTTCTTCCTGCACCGTCCTACATGGAAGTCCTCGACTATTTTCCGCAGCACCCGGTATTGGCGAGTAAAGGCTGGAACGGCTTTAATTGAACAGTAGGAGCACTGAAAGGAGACAACTTGAGTCCTCGAGAACTGCAGGGAAGGTATAGCATCGCGTTAGGAAAAATTGGGGGGGCTGTCGATCGGCACAAACCAATATACCAACGGGATTCACGAATCACCGAGCAGAAGGCGATTGAAGAAGCCGCCAATGCCTTGAGCGCGCTGTGGAAGCTCAAACTTAACAAAACCTAAGTACGCATAGTCGAGCAGACACGCGAGCTGCTTCAAGAATCGGGCCCGCCTACACAGCAACTTAGCGTGTAGCATGGTATGTGAGAAATTTCCCGATTACGCTTGGTATTATCAAGTGCTGCCTGAATTTCTTCCAATTGAAAAGTCTGAATTCAGTTTCGTAAAATCAAACCTTCCGGCAATCACCATGTTCAATTACTCGCGCAAACCGCTGTGCGAATAGATGGGCACCGCGGATGGAGATTTCATTCAGTCTGCACAGAATTACGGCAGCTCGTCCGCGGCCTGGAACACCTGCCATCAACTTTGAAATGGCTCGACCGAGCGTCCCCCGGGTCAACGAAAAACGGTCGAGCTTTTACTGCTTATCGTACACTGCAACGCTTGTGTACTTCTTCCCCTTCGAATCAGTTCCCTTAGTCGTAACCGTGCGGCTCTTGCCATCCTGTGCCACCACGACATGAGCGGTCAAGACAACCTTCCCATCCTTTTTCGATACCACATGATACGTGTGGTCGTTGATCATCTTAGCTGAGCGCATGTCTTCATTGGGATTTCCGCTCGAAGCGTAGTCCTTACCATCAAACTTGCCTGTCCACTCACTGTGCGTAGGAGCGCCATCGGGGGAAGTTCCATCGATGGTGATCTTGGTGCTGTCGCCAGCCGCTTCATAGACAACGGTGTGATTTGTCGGCGTGCCAGCGGCGATCTTCGACTTAGACTCGTTTAGCTTCCATGTGCCCATCAAAGCGTCGTTGGCCGCAACGCATATCGCCGCTACCAAGAGGAACAATCCAAGAAACAACGCACTGCTTCTTATCTTCATAGTGGCTCCAAAATGATTTAACAGCATTCAATTCCGGCGGGAATTCTATTGCAGAAGGTAAAGAGGTGCAAGGATAAATATGAGGGATAGCTCGGTAGAAATGTCCCCGTTTGCAAATAGGTTCCGGCATAATACCGGAATTCCCTGCCAGGAACATGTGGAGCCTGTCGAATTCGCAACCCAACTGCCAACGTGGTCGAAATGTCGCCTGAATTGTTGCTATTGCACTTTGACGGCCCCAATCCTATGATCGTGATGCTCCGAGGGATTCGTTGATGTGGAGTTCCTATCGTGTACCGGGTCGTAAACTCTCCCAGCAGCTCGACCGCTTTAGGTTCCAAGCTTTTTCAAAACAAATCGGGCAGCAGTTTTCGCGTGTGGGCGCCATTCGCGTCTGCGGTCAACTTGCTGATTCAACCTGATGAGGTAACACCGCAAGCCTCATTCGCTTTGGCTAGAGATGCGGGCCATCCGGGCTACTGGTCTGCTGATATTGCTGGAGCAGTAGCAGGTCATTTATACCAATATGCGGTACAGAATCGCGGGGGGGATGAATTCGACCCAGGTGGCTGGCCCCTATTACGAGCGGATCCATGCGCACGGCAAGTCGCTTCTTCCGATCCCAAATTGCCGTGCCTGATCAGTGATCCCGATTTTTCGTTTAAGGCCCCATTCCAAACCCCCTCATTTCAGAATTTCATCATCTACCAGGCCCACGTCGGCTCTTTCGCGGGAAGAAACGACAATATTCCAGTAAGGACCGACGCCAACGGCGGTACCGCAACCTTCTCGCAGTTCGGAACCAAGCTGGATTACATACGCTCAATGAACTTCAATGCAGTCCAATTCTTACCGACGGGGGAATATCGGGGAACTGAAGGGCAGGCATATAACCCATCAAATTACTACGCGCCAGAAGTGCTGTACGGTAAAGCGGACGACCTCCGTCGATTAATCGATGCCTGCCACGCACGGGGGTTGGCTGTATTTTTCGATGTGGTTTACAACCACATGGATGGGACGGACAATCTTTGGCAGTTCGACGGCAACAACGATCATCGTGTCAATGCGAGTGATCCCACCTCTGGTGGAGGAATCTACTTCAGTGCAGTTGATACCGGGTTTGGCCGTCGGCCGGATCATGATTCACCGGATGTGCAGCGATTCTTCATTGAGAACGCCGCCATGTGGTTTGATGAATACCACGTCGATGGTCTTCGCTTCGACTCAGCGGTTAACTTCAGCTCAGGCGGACTGAAGGCCATAGTCCAAGCCCTGATTAAACGTTATGGGCAAAAATTCATCTACGCCGAGGATAACGATACCGACTACATCTTTGGTCAGATTGGATTTCCCGCTATGTGGGACATGAATAGTCCCTTCGCATTTGCGCGTGCTGTGGCCCACCGAGACTTAAATCAGGTGAAATCACTCGTCAGCCGCTGGGGCTTTCCGCACGCCTGGAGTGCGATCCGCTACCTGCTTGGCTCGCACGATCAAATCTTTAACCAATGGGAGTTTGACAACACCAAGCGCGCGTGGCAATGGGATAAGCCTGGTGCCTCAGATTTGCGAGAAAATCGCTATTTTGTGGAATTGATTGGTGGCCCCTTGACCGGTCGGCAGAATTGGTACGCTCTTGCCCAAGCACGAATGGGCTGGGCGCTCAATATCGCTGTACCAGGTACCCCGATGATGTTTATGGGTAGCGAGTGCCAACATTATGGATATTGGAACCCGGCGAATGACCCATTTGGCGACCATCGTTTCGATTGGTCCATTGCTGGGGACCCTACTGGCTGGGAAATGCGGAACCTGGTTACTGACGCGAACAATGTTCGATGGAATAACCCTGCCCTTCGTAGCGACGACGATGCGCAGATCACGCATTGCGACCCGCAGAATAATGTTTTGGGATTCGTTCGCTGGGATGGTGAAGCAAATGTCATTCTGACGGTGGTCAACTTAAGTGACAACCAATGGGACCAAGCCACCTACGGTGTCAATATCGGTGGCGGCGGCGATCATTGGCATGAGATTCTCAATTCACAATCTCCGCAATACGGCGGGTGGAATGATTCCGGAAACTATTTGGCGAATTTAGTAGTGCAAGGAGATGGTCGTTTTTTTATTCGCTTGCCGAAATGGTCGGTATTGATTTTCAAAAAAGCGTAATTGTCCAACTCAGAACAGCCTTTGTAGTAACTGGATTGCGCACGCTTTCGCCTTTGGTCATTGTCGAAGATCACAAAGGTGGATTCCGCCAGATCAAGGTACCCGGATTCGCTTCAAGTTCTGATTGATGGGATTCCGCGTGTTATGCAAGTTTCAGCGACTACTGCGACTGCCAATCGAGCGAATACACGTCGTAGGTGCCGGCGTCCTTCAGCAGCAGCGGGGAATCGTCGGGCGCAAGGGCCAATGAATACCCGTAGTAACCAGTGAGCGCGAAATTCTTTATATCGGTTACCCGCTCCGTTTTGTGGTCGCGCATACGGATCTTGACCACAAAGTCCCCATTTGCTTCCCGGCTAACGGCAAAAAGCCAGGTTCCATCTTTCGACCAGTTTGGCCAACCAAAGGTGCCGGTAACAATTTCTGTCCACTTCTGAGTCTGAACGTCGAAAAGCATCAATCTCCTTGAATCGCTCGACATTGCGGCAATGCGCCGTCCATCAGGCGACCACCGTGGGGAAAACATTCCTTGCGATCCCGGCAGGGTGGAGACCTGTTCCGTAGCCAAATCAATAATCTGGATGGCCGAAGCCGCATCTGCGGCGTCGCCGGCGAAGACGATCTTTTTGCCATCGGGCGACCAATTCGGATCCCCTTGAGAGTGGAGATCATTGGGCATCAGTTCGCGGGTGCTGCCGCCCTGCGAAGAGACCGCGTAGATTCTGGACGGCTTACGAGTAGGCGACTCGAACAATATCTCTTTGTCATCGGGTGACCAGCGCGGAAGGAGGACATATTGCGAAGAATAGGTAAGTTGCTGGCGTTCGCTTCCGTCAGACTTGCTTCGCCACAGCGTGCCCTCGGGAAAAGAAACATATGCCAGCGACTGACCATCGTGTGACAAGCTAACGTACTCAGCGGAAATGCCACCGAGAAAGGGTACGAACTGACCGGACTTGGAATCGAATCGCACCAGCTCGCCGCGAGTTGTTGCGCCCACTACGAAAAGCTTCTTGCCATCCTTACTCGGTACCGGATCGGACAGTCCCATTGGGCTGAACGTCAGTTGAATAGGTTTGGCAGGGCGGTGAAATAAACTCCCGCTTTGCGGCAGCGCCCAGATCTGACCACTCGCCTGGAATACAAAAAACTTTCCGTCAGCCGTCCAGCGACCGCAGCATTCATGCGGCGCATTATGCCAACCGGGGAGCAACGGATGCATGTCGCTGCCGTCGGCTGCAACTTCCCACAACGAAGAAATTGACACGCTGAAATCTTCGTCGGTAAATCGTAAGTGGGTTCCATCGGGCGACCAGGTTAGTCGCTGTATCGATCCACCAGCTTTGGTGGCGATCTTATGCGGGTCGGTGCCGTCGGCCTTGGCTATGAAGAGGTCCCCGCCATTGCTATAAGCCAACCACTTGTCGTCGGGCGACCAAATTGCATCTTGCCCCACCAAATCGCCCAGCCGGCGAGGTGGACCGCCCAGAACCGGCAGGCTCCAGAATGGGCCCTTCGCAGGTAAGCTTTGCGCCTCTACCACAAGAATTTGCGAACCG
>JAFAPG010000583.1 GCA_019247235.1 Acidobacteriota bacterium | reverse complement strand
TGTAGACTGCGTCGACCTCCGGGTTATCACGGATGCGATCGAATGTTTCATAGGTATAAATTGAGGTTTTTGGAATGCCGTACATTGCGGCATACTTCGCACCTTTGCTGTCCGGATGGCCGGTCACGAGTGCAGTAATCTTTGCCAAACGGGAGTTCGCGCAGGCGCGCATGAAGATATCGGAGATTCTTCCGAGTCCAACCGCAGCGTAACCCACCGCCTTCTGGGCTCGATCATCAGTTTGCGCGCTTACCGGCGCCAAGTTCCAGGCCAACGTCAGCGCAGAAAGTTTGGTAAATCTACGACGATCCATATTCCCGTCACCTCACATGAAGCTGCTCCTTGCATTATCCATGCACGGAAAAGCTCATCGCCTCGTCGACAAAGCATCGTACTACTGTCGCACTTCCGTGTGAAATCATCCGACGATCAGGGAGGCGCCGAGCAGTTCGCGTGGGCGCTAAACTCATTGGTCTAGCAGATCACAATGGCTGAGAGTTCGTCATGTGGGGTTGCGGCTCTGGAAACAGTTTAAGGAGACCGAGCTGGGCAAACGCCTCTCGGGATACGGGAACCATTTTTGACACCGTCGCCGTCCGACCAGCCGTGGCCGAAAGGTTCGAAATTGACTCGCAAGCGTCAAGCCGCCACGAGCAACTCCGTGATTAACGACAGGGTGTTCGCAGATTGTAGTTTGCATGGCTGAAGGAGGGATTTGCGGTTCTCAGGGGCTTTGCTTTCGCAGCCTTACGACTACACCCGTTGCGAAGTGCGCAAGGGCTGGGCAAGTGTGGAGAACCCAATCGCTAGCAGTGTTGGCGAAACGGCTCGATCGATGAAAAAGGCGTTCGGGAATGGCGACGAAAGGAAGTCGAAATACCCGCTGATTCTCCCGCGTGAAAGGTTCGCACATGCAATCCATTTCTTGCATTGTGAGCGGATGCTCAAATTGCGAGGTGTCTTCCCGCGCAGGTAGTAATTTCCTGACGCGATCATAGAGCTTAGAAAATCGGATCGGCTCGGCGAGAACAATAACGCCATCCGTTCTCAATATCCGGTACATCTCATCGCGAACCTTGGGAATATCCAGATGGTGGATAAGCGCTACGCACAAAATCACGTCCACAGATTCGCTCTTGAAACCCGTATCGTAAGCCGAACCGACTATTGCTCTAGCACTTACTTCGGCGCAACTGATCCTTTGTAGCGCAAGTTGAATCAGATCAGGAGAGATGTCAATGCCGGTGACATCAGCTCCCCTCTTTGCCAAGGGGACCATGTTCTCGCCCGTGCCGCAACCCAAGTCAACCACCTTTTTGCTGCGGATATCACCGAGAAGGTGAAACGCATACTCAAGAAAATATGGAGTACTTGCCGCTGGGTTGAGATAACGGTCGATCTGCGAAGTGTTAATACCGCTGAAAACAAACCTGCTAGCTTCCTTCGCACTGCGAGTGATCTCGGCCTGTTCCCGTTCGGAAACGCTTCGATCATTAGAAACGATTGGCCGGGTTGTACCCACGACACGTCGACTCTTAGAGGGTACCACTTGCCCTCTTCCTATCCCGCTGCCTTATACATAGGGCCCGGATTCGCAAGGCTTCTAATTCGTTGCAGAAGAGCTCACGAAGCCCGGGGAATTGTCCCACGGCCTCGAACGACAGTCAATGTTAGGGTGAATTTACTGGCCTTAGGGGGATTTCGACAAGTGAGGAGCGTTCCTTGCATGTTACCAATCAGCGGATGGGGACGGGAGCATCCCTAGAGACAGTCAATCTCGAAGTCACGACCCTACGTGCGGTCTTCCGCAAGCGAGAACTTTGAGCCAAGATTCAGCCAGACGTAAAGATGCTGCGGGGGCGAGGCCTATGTAGGGGGTGCATCGACCCGATGAGGAGACGGCTCTAGTTACGAAATGACATCTGCATACCTACCCGATTCGCGGCAGTTGTGCGCTCTCTGTCGGAACCTCGGAACGAATGTCGGATTGCACGCCGTCGGCCTATGGCCCACGCTAGATCAATAGGGGCTTCGCTCGCCAGTTCCAGCGGGAATGCTCGGCCAGCAGTCGCAGCTCCTGATCTGAGGCCGCAGCACGAATCTGCCAACGATGCAATCACCCAGCAAAAGTTGTTATGAGTATGGAACCGTTTCTGAGTAAAATAAACCGAATCGAACGGAGGATATGCAATGAACTTGGAGCTCAGGATTCTGCTGATCCCTCTGACTCTTTTGGCCTTCGTCGGAGTCGGTGCGCGAATCACTTACGGTCAGGTGCCGCTGGAGCAAGTGGCGCAAACCGAGAAAAGCGACAAAACCAGCCAGGCTTCGGCAAACGACTGCTCACTGCTGACCTCCGCGATGATTCAAAAAGTCCTCGGCCAGTCTGTGACGGCCAAACCCGAGGCACAAAAAGCGCCACCGATGTATGGCGGAGAGTGGGGGTGGAATTGTACTTACCACGTAGGCTATGCAAACCATGGTGGGGTGGAGGTTCAGTTTTCGATTTATACAGAGGCAACCGCTGCAAAAGCAAAGCAAGATTTCGACACATATTCAGTCGCGGCCGAGCAGTCCAAGGGCAAACCTTCTATCGGAGATTCGGCATATTGGGTCCAGGCTAGCGATACGGACCTTATTCTCTACGTGTTGAAGGGCAAGGTCCATTTCAGCCTAGCGGTGACTCGTGCGAAGGAAAAACAGCTCGCGGATCTCGCCTCCGAAGTGGCAGCGCGTATTTGAGTGCCACGGGAGAGCCGTAATTATCCCCAGCACGACAGATGCTTTCGCCAGATGTACGCATGTCTTCGATTCTTGCGTCGCACCCTGCTTCAAGTCGAAGAAGATAGCGCCCACGTTAAAGCCTTCGGCAGGTCAGAACGAGCCTCCTGCGCTCTTCGCGCAGGACTAAGTTCCTCTTCGGCTGCACTGTTCGCCTGCCTACGGCGTTGCTTCAGTGTTCAGGTGTGATTTCCCGCCGAGAAGTGCTTTCACCGGCTGATGTTCAACGGCCTCTGAGAAGAACATCCTTTACCCAGAGTCGACGCTGCGGCCGTGAGGGCCTAAACTCGGGAACCCACTATTGGTTCTGCCGCACTCTTGACATAAACTGTCGTATAGTTTAGCTTAACCCACGTAAGTGTTCCAATAATTAAGCTAAACCGAACAGAGAGGCAG
>JAFAPG010000575.1 GCA_019247235.1 Acidobacteriota bacterium | reverse complement strand
TTTCAAAAATAAAATCAGAGATCACAATTTTCTGAGAGCCCGGGGCCAAGTCAAGAGCATGCAATTGTTCGAAGCGGCGAATTAGAAAGGTAAACTGCGTCTGAAAGGCGGCGCCGGATTCGCCATCGTAGAAGGCGCGCAGAAATGAATTCGCTTCTGGATCGACCACCCGTTGGGCGGTCAAACGGTCGGCGAGAATTCCAGAAAGCGTGGTCTTGCCGACGCGGATAGGACCTTCAACTGCAATGTAGCGGGGGAGATCGAAGAGCTTGGCCATGAAATTGAAATGCGAAGGGAACTCACTTTTGAGAATATCCCGACTGCCAACGACGCGCAATTGAGGAAGAAGTTAACAGCAGCCTTTGACTATGGTCGCTACCGTTTCAGGTCTCGGGCTTCAGTTAGAATCGCACTATGTTAGGCATGGTGATTGCCGCTAGCGCCGCTATGGCGACCTATGGCTATCAGTGTTTAGCTCCCACGGGGCAGTGGTTTGGCAGAGCTTTTCATGGCGCACGCCGCGGATCGAAACAGAGCGCCCTGACCTTCGACGATGGTCCCAACGATCCGCACACGCTGAAGTTGCTGGACATTTTGGCAAAGCACAAGGTTTTGGCCACGTTCTTTTTCATCGGTCATTATGTCGAGCAGGCTCCGCATCTGGCCAGAGAAGTTGCCGAGCGCGGCCACGTGGTCGGCAATCACACCTTTAGCCACCCGCTACTGATCTTTCAATCGCCCACCCGCATACGGCAAGAAATCCTCGACTGCCGAAAGGCGATCAGCGATGCGCTGGGAGAGCACTCGAACTTGTTTCGTCCTCCCTGGGGCGGGAGGCGGCCAGGCGTGTTTCGTCTGGTGCGCGAACTAGGGCTTGAGCCCATTATGTGGAGTATCACTGGCTATGACTGGAACGCCTCCTTGGCCGATGAAATCGAACGGCGCGTCGGGGGCAAAATTCGCGGAGGAGATATTGTTCTCCTACACGATGGCAGCCACGCGACATTCGGCGCTGATCGGAGCAAGACGACCCAGGCGGTCGACCATCTGATTACCCGCTACCGGGCGCAAGCCTACCAATTCGTTACCATTCCGGAGATGATGCGTAGCTCTGAGCCAAGCTGACCCTGGCGACAACTGAAATAGGACGGAATGAGCCGCAGCGGCAAGGAAACGCGATCGGCGGGCGAAAAACTCTCGTCCGGAGGAGGTTCTGAGGGTGCGACCGCGGAAGAGCACTTCCCGGCAAGATCGCGATCAATTCTAGGCTTGCTTTCCCCTCCAACCTGATGTAAAAACCAAGGCCCAGAGATCCCTCTCTTCCAGACAACTCGCGCTTCCGAGCTCTGAATCTGGCCGGCTTGCCGGCCGGAGAGAATTCCCCTGCGTGGAGAAGCTGATATGTCAATTCTTCGATCCTGCTCCCTGCTATTGGTGACGTGGGTGTTGATCTCGTCGGCCTTGGGCCAGAGTATCGCCACCGGAGATCTGCGCGTTGAGGTTAGGGACCCCAATGGCGCCGCAGTCACGAGTGCCATGGTCATGGTAAGCAACCCGGCGAAAGCCATTGCCCGCAGCGCCTCGGGAGGCGCATCGGGAGAGTACAGTATTTTAGGTCTGCCACCAGGATCCTACACCGTAACCGTCACCGCTGCGGGTTTTGCCAAGGCCACGGCGCAGGGGGTGATCATCACGGTGGGGGCCTCCGAAGAGTTGCCGGTGGGGCTGAGTTTAGCTGGAACCCAGGAGCTGGTTGAGGTGAACTCGGCCGAAGAGCTGGTTGAAACCAGTCGCAGTTCAACCACCGATACCGTCGACCAGAGGCGGATCGACAATTTGCCTATCAACGGTCGCAATTACATCAATTTCTCGCTCACCGACTCGCAAGTTGTGCGCGACAATGCGCCAAACAGCGGAGCCGCTCCCACGTCAGGATTGAACATCAGCGGACAACGCGCGCGCTCAAACCTAGTGAACGTGGACGGCGCCGATGCGACCGACAATGCTGTCAACGGAGTACGCTCGACGGTATCACAGGAGGCGGTCCAGGAATTCGAGATCATCACCAACAGCTACGCACCTGAATACGGGCGGGCCGCCGGCGGCGTGGTCAATATTGTCACCCGCTCCGGAGCGAATGACCTGCACGGCGATCTCTTCGGATATTTGCGTAACCGCAACTTCCAGGCGGTAAATCCCTTCAGCACGGTTCCCAATCCGGCCTATACCAGAGTGCAGGCGGGAATGGCTTTCGGGGGCGCCATTCGTAAGGACAAGACGTTTTACTACTTCTCCTATGAGGTGACTCGGCGGCATGAGACCGGCTTCTCAAGCATTGGCGCGAATAACTTTGGCTTGGTACCTTTTGCTACCAGCACGACCGCCGGAGGGCTCGAACCCCTTCCCTTCGGTACCATTCAGGTGACTGCGGCGCAGGCAGCCTTTCTTGGTCCAGGGCTCAATCAGTTAGCGCAGCAGAATCCGGCAGTTTTTGCGCTGCTCGCGCCCAAAATCATTCCTTCCTATGAGTTTCTGGTAGGAGCTTCGTCGGGAATGGCGGTTCAGGGCGTCTGGCCTCGCGGTCTGACGGGAATCGCAGGAATCAGCGGCTTTCCCAGCACCTGCGCCGTCCCACCGTGTTTTGTGCCCGCCTCCTATCAGACGCTTCTGTCGCAGGAGGGAAATTATCCTGTCTTTGAAGGAACCAGCTTGTACTCTCTGCGCCTTGACCACCAGCTGAGCGCAAATCATCGCGTAACCCTTCGGGGGAATGTAAGCCCGAGCACGACCACAGGTATTGAAGTCAGCGGCGAGGATCAGCCCTTCGGACAGAATGCCTATTCCCGCACCTCCGAGCAAACCTATCGCGATCTAGCCATCGTCGGCCAAGATACCTGGACGATAGCCGGCAACAAGCTCAATGAATTCCGTTTTCAGTACGCGCGTCGCGGCTTGTCGTTTTTCTATAACGCCGCGACCGAGGGCGGCTCTGATCCGGCCGTCAACATTCCCGGCTTCGCTTATTTTGGACGCGAGCCGTATTCTTACGTTCAGCGAGTCGAGCAGCGATACCAGGGAAGCGACAATCTTTCCTGGAACTTGGGGAGGCACAACACTAAGCTAGGCTTTGACATAAATTACATTCCTACTAAAGCCATCTTCACCGTCAACTACGGCGGAGTCTACGATTTTGGCTCTTTCAGCGCCACCAACTTGGGATTTCCCAGCCTTCCGGGCGGACAATTTCCCGACCTCTCGCCAGTTCAGGCCTACGGAGCGGGGCTTCCGGGTTCTTTTATTCAGGGCCTAGGCAGTCCAAGCGACTCCTTCATCAATATTCCCATCGGAATCTTCTGGCAGGACTCCTGGCGAGCGCGGCCGAATTTCACCCTCAACTTTGGCGTTCGTTACGACGTAGAAATTCCCCCCGCGTTCAAACCGCCGGCCGGACCCGCAGCCTACGGATACAACTTCTTGGCTTTGCAAAAGGGGATTCAGACCGCTACCCGAAATCTGCAGCCCCGCGTTGGGCTCGCCTGGGACCCGAAGGGAGATGGCAAGACGGTAGTTCGCGCCTCCTATGGCATTTTTTATGATCACCCCCTGCTCGCCCTATATTTTTTGGGCGATGCCTCGGATGGTTCAACGAGTGGACAACTGGCCTTTGCCGGCACTGGCGGCTGCAGCGGTCCTGGGCAACCGGCAAACTTGAACGCGATCCCGATTTTTCAGGGCTTGTTGCCGACGCCGGGTGGCGCTCTACTCTCACCCTGCTCTCCCACGCAAAATCCCGCGGTTCTCAACGCGCTCGCTTACCTTCCCAATCAGCAGTTGTTCCGGGCTCTTAATTTTCCTCAGTCCGTATTTCTGAATCAGAATTATCTCCAGCCTTCGACCTTCCTTCCCCTGGCTTTTCAGCCCTTCGGATACCCGCAAAGCAAAAACTTCGTATATGCCTACTCACAACAGAGCAACCTCAGCGTCGAGCGTGATCTTGGCCGGGGCTTCGCCATTAGCTTGGCCTATAACTTCAATGGCGGACGCCATCTGAACCGCCCCATCAACGCCAACGCGGTTCGTGGGGACTTGATGGTGGGAAACTTCTTTGCTGCCTCGCAATTTGATGTGGCGCATAATAGGACGCCTCCCGCCAGTCCCTTCACGGTGGGGTGTACATTTACCCCCTCGGGTACGCCCGTTGCAGTTGACGCCTCTCTGCTGAATTTTTTCCGACCTTCGGGTCTGAATCCCTCGATTGCAGCGGCCATGCTGGCTTCGGGCGGGGCTGCCGGGGCCGCTTGCGTGGGCTATGCGCAGCAGATATTGGCAGGTTTGAAGGGCCAGGGCTTCAATGCCAATTGTGATCCCCTGACTCTGAATCAGTGTGTCCCTTTCGGTGACATGGATGCCAACTTTTCAAACGGCACATCCGTCTATCACGGCTTTAGCGCGAATTTGCGCAAACGTTTTCAAGGCCATTACGAGTTCCTTGCCTCCTATACCTTTTCGCACGCTATCGACGACTCGACAGATTTACAGGCCACGCTCACGCCCCAAGATAGTTATTATCCCTCCCTCGACCGTGCCCCTTCGGTATTTGACCAGCGCCATCGTTTCGTCTTCAGTGGGATTTACCAGAGCGGCAGCTTGAGCGCTCACGGCTTCACTGGCAGGCTACTCAGCGATTGGAGCTTGGCGCCTCTGGTTGAGGTTGGCTCGGGCCGTCCCTTCAATATCATTACGGGAAATGGAGATAACCTGCAGTTATCCTCGCTGACCGGTCGTCCGAACACGGTGGTCCATCCAAACTGTGGAACCGCGGTGAAATCGAAATTTTCCCCCACCGGAGTTCTTCAGGAGCCTTGCTTGGCGGACTTCAACGGCACGCTGCTTTCGCTCGATGGCAGCTTAGGACGTAATGCTGGCCTGACGCCGTGGACGTTGTTTAGCGATCTTCGCCTGATACGGCGTATTGCATTGCGCGAACGGGCGGGTCTCGATCTCATCGTTGACATCTTCAACCTGGCGAATCGAAATAACGTCGCCGCCGTCAGTCCTCTATTTACCAACGCGGGACAGCCCACGGCGGCCTACGATCCTCGCCAGTTTCAATTCGGGCTCAGGCTCAAGTGGTAAGCATGCATAGGCGGTTTCAGCTGGACTTAGAAGGATAGGAGAACGACTCCGCAGGCGACCAGGCTGGCGGCCGCCCAACGGCGCCAGCGCACGTCTTCTCGTAGGATATATTTCGCCAACAGGGTCTCGAGCAGATAGCTCACGGCAGTCGCTGGAACGGCGAAGCTGACGGTGGTGATTGAAAGCAGAGACAGAAGCGCGAAAAAGGAAATCGCCAGAGCAACAAAGCCGCCCAGTACCAGAGGATTGCGGATAATTTTGCGAATCATCCCGGTCCAGCCGCGGACTCCCAGCTCCTCTACCTCCCCTTGGCGTTTCATGCCAGCCGTATTCAGGACGTCGCCTAAGGTATTACAGAGGGCGATAATTCCGACCAGCAGCCACTTCATCGAAATGTCTCCTGTGGGCTGCTGGTAGTGCGCGTCGGAGTTTCTTCCGCTAGGATGACTCCGCCGGTGATTAAAACAATTCCACTCCAGCGCTCCCAGGAGATGTGATCGTGCAGGAAAAAATGGCCGCCGAGAGCAACCAGCACATAGGCACTGGCGGTGACCGGTAAGACGAAACTAAGGTCGGCGCGGCTGAGAAGCGCGAGATCTGACAGCATCCAGATCACCAAGATACAGACGCCCATTACCGCCCAGGGATTCAAGAAAGCCCGTAGATAGTCAAACGGGGAAGCCGAGACGATGCGTCCAACTTCGTGCATGCCGCGGCTGAGAAGAACGTTACCAAGCACATTGCTAGCAATTACCACCAAAACCAGCAATCGAGTCTTCGCCCTCTGGTTGGGAGATACGCCGTGCTTTGGGGAGGTGGGTGACGAGATCAGATTTATGTTGTTCACCGGGGCAGACACTGCGGCAGGGCTCCTCATCGGCTGAGCAGGGATTCGTCGAAGCGGCTTCGGCTAGGCCGCCATGGCGCTTGCACACTGCGGGTGTGGACAGGCGCACCGATCATTGTTGCGGCTTCCTTCGGCAGCATCCGAGCAGGCCTGACTGCAGTATTTCTCCCCGGCAGAAACCGCGCAGGTACATCCCGGGTGAGCGCAACGGTCTTCGCTTGGCTTGGCCACAGAGATTCTCCTCACAATACTTATACATGGTGAACTCGACTTCGATGCATAGACTTGTCTGTGGGTAAGTTGCTGCCCGAAGAGCTTCGATCGTGACTAGGGGCAAGCAAAAGGGGGCGCCAAGAACGGGTACATGCCCTTTGGCACGATTCCGAAGTAACTTGGGCAAAGCGGATTTGAAGTTGACCATCAAAAACCAGGGTAGTAGGATTTCATATCCCGCCGGGGAAATAGAGCTCGGTCAGACCGTAAGTTATAGAAAACGATGAGGATCAAGTACTCATTCTCCCCGACTTTCGTAAGTTTTGTACTGCTTTTCGCCGCCCTCGGCTGCCAAACAGCGAAAAAACCCTCGGCGGCGGCTCCGTCGCTGCCTACGACTATCCCGCCCGTTAAGCCGGCCGCTCCTGCCCCGCAGAGTTCCTCGGACGCAGTTGTCGCGCATGTCGGGGATGCGACGGGCGAGCAAAGCCGCCCGA
Source organism: Acidobacteriota bacterium (assembly GCA_019247235.1). Lineage (GTDB taxonomy): Bacteria > Acidobacteriota > Terriglobia > Terriglobales > Acidobacteriaceae > Gp1-AA145. The sequence goes on along the minus strand of JAFAPG010000575.1, from coordinate 968 downwards.
TTTCTTCGCCCGAGACTCGGCCGGATCCGGTCGAGGAGTTGATTCGAAAGGCGGATAAGCAGTACCAAGCGGGGTTGGACGATTCGAAGGCGGGACGTAATGCCTCGGCCAAGGAGCACTTCGAACAGGCATTGAATCTCATGGTCGGGGCTCCCTCGGGGATGCGATCGGACCCACGTTTTCAGTCGGAATATGACCGGGTACTAGAAGGCAAGAACCAGCTACAGCTGGTGGCGCTTGAGCAAAGCGATAGCGCGGTCGAACAGAAGTCGCAACCGGCGCCCATCGATGAGGCCAACGAGGTTACCAACTACCCGGTTGATCCCAAGCTGAAGGCCAAGGCGACGGCCGACATTCAGGCCACCCATTCCGATCTTCCGCTGATGATGACCGATCAGGTGGCCGGCTACATCAATTATTTTTCCACCCATGGTCATGGCACGCTCGAGCGTGCGCTTGCCCGCAGTGGCCGCTATCGCGAGATGATCGAGCGGATTCTTAAAGAGGAAGGAGTTCCTCAAGATCTGATTTATCTGGCGCAAGCAGAATCAGGATTTTACCCCTATGCCATCTCCCGGGCTGGAGCACGCGGGATTTGGCAATTCATGGCCAGCCGGGCGCGGGCCTACGATCTGCATCGTGACTTCTGGATGGATGAAAGGCAGGATCCGGAAAAGTCCACCCGGGCTGCTGCCCGGCATCTGCGGGACCTCTATAACCAGTTCGGAGACTGGTATTTGGCCATGGCTGCCTATAACTCGGGTCCGGGCACGGTGCAAAACGCCGTCAAGCGCACCGGGTATGCCGATTTTTGGGAACTCTATCATCGCGATGTCTTACCCAAGGAGACCCGAAACTACGTTCCCATCATTGTGGCCGTAACCATCATGGCGAAGAACCCGAACCAATACGGCCTCGACGCGATCGTTCCCGACCGCGAGATCGCATACGAAACGGTAAAGATCAAT
>JAFAPG010000185.1 GCA_019247235.1 Acidobacteriota bacterium | reverse complement strand
CTCGGCCGAAATCGGTGTTGCTTCTCCACGTCTCTAATCTTGCGGCCTACGCTGAAGTAACCGCGCATCCGTATTCAAGTGATCGCCAAGGCGGAAGGCCAAGGGCAATCAAGATACAAGGTCGATGACACGGGCGCGCGGGTCGCGCATCGCGTGCTTCTACTGCGAGAGGAGCATTGGTGGGGCCCTATCCTGCCTGCAGGGAATGGAGCGCGAATCTACGGTATTGTCGCGTTCGCTCAGACGACTAGGCTCGCGAAGCACACGAATCAAGAGCGTGCGGCGGTTCGCCCGTTAGCCGAAATAGACATCGTGTCACGAGAGATTATTCCCTCGGCTATTGAATCGAGGAGTGCCTCTTAAGATTTTTCTGGCGCCTAGTGAGGGCTTCCTCCGGTATACGCTCTAAGGTTTTGTTGCTGGTCTTGAGTGGCAAATTATATTTCCGCAAGTGGAGCAAAGCTGTCCAGAGAAGCTTGTGGGTGCGGCATTTAGACGACCTAAATGAATGTCTGTACGCGCCTCCATCGAGCTGCTGTTAATTCCATTTTGTGTCGTAATCTTGGCAACCAGCCGAACGCAATCGTTCACCTAAGTACTGCGAAATGGGGGTCGGGGCATCAGAAGCATTGAAATGACGCGGGTTTCAGACATGAGGATTTGTCTGGTTACAGCTTTCCCACCCAGCCACCAACGAATCAACGAGTACGGTTTGCATCTCGCGCGCACAGCGCAAATGCGCGGCGCCCGCGTCATCGTGCTCGGCGACGAGTATGAACCGGGTGAGCACGAACTCGATGAGTTCACGGTTCGGCGTTGCTGGCGTTTCAACTCTATTCTCAATCCGCTTCGAATTCTGCGCGCCGTGCGAGAGATGCGGCCCGATGTGGTGTGGTTCAATCTGGTTTACTCGACTTTCGGCGATAACCCGCTGGCCGCCTTCTTAGGGCTATGCACGCCGCTGCTCCTCCGCCGCTCCGGCTTTCGCACCCATGTAACTCTTCATCACATGCTCGACGCAGTCGAACTTCGTCATGCCGATATTCGCTTTCCCGGTCTTTATAAAAAAGCTGGCTGGCTGGCCACGCGAGCGCTGCTTAAGGCAGACAAGGTTTCTGTGCTGCTGGAACAGTACCGGAAACGGTTGTTCGAGACCTATGGGGCAACCAACGTGAATGTGCGCAGGCATGGGATCTTAGGCGATCTGGCCAGCCCGCCTGATTTTTCCCTGCGGGGCGATGACTTTCGGGTTTTAGTGTTTGGCAAGTTTGGCCGGTACAAACGTTTAGAACTAGTGCTCAGGGCCTGGCCGCAGGTACGGCAAGCGATACCCAATGCCAAACTGGTGATTGCCGGCGAAGATCATCCCAATCGCCCCGGTTATATGGGCCATGTTGCCGAACAGTGCCGACATGATTCGACGGTTGAGTTCTTGAGCTACATCCCTGAAGACTGCCTCGCCGAGGTTTTCCGTCGTTCGCACGCGGTCGTCCTCCCTTACTCGTCCTCTGGCGGTCCCAGCGGAGTCGCGCATCTTGCCGCTCAGTATGGTTTGCCTCTGATCGGTCCTGATATCCCCGATTTGGTGCAGCTGGTGAGAGAGGAAGGTCTGGCCATCGATTACTACCGTACCGAGGATAGCCATGATCTGGCCGACGCCATCATCGAACTGGCCCGCGATCCCCATCGGGCGCGTCAGATGAGCGAACAAAACTACAACGCGATTTTGTCGATGAGCATGCCCAGGATCGTCGGCCAGTACCTCAGCGATTTCCGTGAATATCTGGCTCGACCTCAGCCGGCATTGAATAGCCCGACTGAATTGCCCACGCCGGAATTGAAGGAGAAGGCAGCCGCATGAGTGAGAACATCTCGGCCAGTATTGTCATTCCTGCCTATAACGAGCAGCACCGGATTTCTGCCACCCTCGACTATCTCCTCAACTATATTCGCCAGGGTAACCTTCGGGCGGAGGTCATCGTCGTCGATGATGGCTCAATCGATGACACCTGCAAGGTGGTGGAGAGCCACGCAGCTTCGAGCCTCTTTCTGCGACTGCTGCGTATGCGCGCACACCGCGGCAAAGGCGCGGCCACGCGCGAAGGCTTTCTTTCGGCACAAGGAGAGATTGTTTACCTGTGTGATGCTGATTTAAGTAGCGGCTTTGCGGAATGTACCAAGCTTGAAAAAGTGCTGCTCGCGGGCGGGGATGTAGCCATCGGTTCGCGGCCATGGGTTAGAAGTCTTGGTCACAATCGTCCCTGGCATCGTGATGCCGGACGCAGGGTTTTTAATCTCAGCGCTCGCTGCCTGCTCGGCCTTAATTTCCACGACACGCAGTGTGGTCTGAAGGCCTTCAAGCGCGAGGCGGCCAAGCAGCTCTGCACTCACCAGCGAATCAAAGGCTGGGGCTTTGACCTCGAGCTGCTCCTGCTTGCGCGAGACCTGGGTTATGAAGTGGTGGAGGTGCCTCTCGATTTCTACCACGATTACAGCACCTCGAAGTTCCATCTCATCGGCGATGGGTTTGCTTCTTTTACCGATCTGGGACGCATTCTCTGGTACGATCTCTGCGGCTTCTATCCGCGATCCAATCAGACCTCCAACTCCGTCAGCGGTCAACTCTCGGTGCGCAACTTCCTTCATCAACTCTCGCGAGCTGAATTACCAAGCAGCTGGAAGCTGGCCGTAGAAGAGTCCAGCCCGCATAGTTCAATCGTCAATGATCAATGACGAGATCGAGGATCGAGGATCAAGGATCAAGGATCAAATGCTCGATGAGCAAAGGATGCTGGCGCGCTGAATCGCTCGACCGCTTCCTCTGAACAGAGTGACACGGTGCGCACGAACGGTATCCTCCAGCGGGGCAAAGACTCAGCCTCGAGGTTCTTCCCTCTCCGACCGGGCTTCGATTATTTTTTCCGCCAACTCGCATATTCGAGGCAGCAGTCGCTCGATCTGCTGAGCCCGCCGCGCCACTGCAGCTGCCGTGGACAGGCCTAAATCCTCAATCAGCTCTTGATAGCCATTTAGGAATTTTCGCCGTTTACTACGAGGCGCATCGCATGCGAGAACTTTGAGGCACCGGCTGTAGGTGACGGCCAGCCAGAAGATGGCCTCTCGATGGTGCCCGCCCTCGATCAGCTCTCGGTTGGCGTCGATGGCCAGAGGGCGAGCACAATCGCTCAGGTCTGAGGCGAAAGGAAATGGAGAGGTGATCAGTGTTTTGGCAGTGTCAAAGATTTCGGTCAAGGCCTGAAGGTGCTTGCCCGCTCGTTCCCGGCTAATTCGCGCGGCTCCTAGGAGCTCTAGGAGCACTTCATGAAATTCCGCGAGACCATGCTTCGCCAACAGTTCTCTGACCGCCACGTAGCGCATGCGGACCGTGGGATTCTCAAGGCTCGCCACCAGCAGGATGTGAGTGGTGACGCCGGCTGCGAACAAGCAACCAATTATCTGATCCTCCAGAGCAGCTCTCTCATTGATCGAACGTATAAACCGCAGCAGCTTCTCCCGCGCGTTGGCATAACGGCGACGGATCCAGTATGGGTTTCGATAGTCGCGCGAGACGGCCGCTAAAAGCGGCGCTAGACGGCCGTGTGGATCAAACATTGTCCGGGTCGTAGAGAGGCTGGGCGCTAGATGGTAGTCGCTCAAGACCTCATTCCGAGACCTAAGCTGCTCGCTTTTCAGATAGGAGGATTCAAGGAGGACCTCGCAATAGCTGAACTTGGCACGTCGAATGGCCGCTACCGAGTCAGTGAGGACCACCATAATATCGACATCGGAGTACGGGCTCAGCTCTCTATCTTCGGGCAGCCAGTTGCTCGAGCCGGCGGTGTAGGCTGCCCAGAATCCAGGGATGCGACTCGCCTCTTGGCTCATCCACAGGCGGGCGATCTCTCTCGCTTGCTTAATCTTCATGTAGGGCTAAGTGACGCGACCACGCGAGCGATGGATGGAGCGAGCGAAGAATTCAAGGGAGGTAAAAGGATGTAAGCGTCGAATGACGGCCGCCTAGACATAGGCAATGCAGTCGGGCATGCTTGCGTCATCACAAGAATGGAGTGGTGAATCAGGCATGGACAACTCTGTCGGCACTTCGATGGTCCTGAGTAAACCCCAGAAACGATATCGCAGTCTCGAAGAAAGACGAAGAATCGTTGAAGAGGCACTCGCGCCTGGGGTTTCCGTAGCAGAAGTAGCGCGAGCTCATGGGGTAAACGCAAATCTGCTATTTCATTGGCGGAAGCTGTATCGCGCTGGACTTCTTTCTAATCCCGAGATAGACGCTGTTCAGTTGCTGCCGGTGAGAGTCGAGGCAAAGCGCAAAAACAAAAAGCGCTTCGCGGCTAATGCCACAGCTGAGGGCAATGGTGCCGTAGAGGTGAGCTTGACCAACTCACAAGTTCGCATCGTGGGAAAAGTGAACGAGGAAGTGGTGCGTGTCGTATTGGAGTGCTTGCTGGCATGATTGCTCTACCGGCGAGCACCAGGATTTGGATCGTTGCGGGAGTGACCGATTTGCGGCGCGGCTTCACCGGACTCAGCGCAATGGTCCAGACGAAACTAGGCCAGGACCCATTCTCCGGTCACGTCTTTTTGTTCCGCGGGCGTCGTGGTCACCTTATCAAATTACTTTGGTGGGACGGCCAAGGCCTATGTCTATTCGCGAAGCGCCTGGAGAGAGGCAAATTTCTCTGGCCCAAGGTGGAAAGTGGCACTGTGCATCTGACGAAAGCACAGTTGTCGATGCTGCTCGAGGGCATTGATTGGCGAAATATTGTCCACACTTACGATCCGCAGTTAGCGATTTGAGTCTCGGTATATAGATTTGCACAGTATTGGTGCAAAGAAGCATTGACGGAAATCCAGATCATGACATACTCCGAAGCATGCAGCTCACCGGTTCACTTCCCGATTTAGATTCGCTGAATCGAGAAGCTTTGAAAGCGCTCATCGTCTCGCAGCAAGATCAGCTGCGCGCAAAAGATGAACAGCTGCAGTCACGCGAGCAAGAGATTGAACATCTCAAGTTGCTTCTGACACAGCTGAAGCGCATGCAGTTTGGGCGCAAGTCGGAGAAACTTGCGCGGCAAATTGAACAGCTGGAGTTGAAGCTGGAAACCTTGCAGACCGAACGGGCCGAGGCCGCGCCGGTTGAACAACCGCAGCCGCCAGCATCACAAGATCCAGTAACAACAACCGCTCGCAAGCCCGGACGTCGCCCATTACCGGCGCACCTCCCTCGGCAGATTCAGAAACATGAACCCAAGGAGCAAAGTTGTCCCCGATGTGGTGGCGCGCTGCGCCATCTAGACGATGACATCTCGGAGATTTTGGAATTCATTGCCAAGAGCTTTTATGTCATCCGTCATGTACGGCCGAAGTTGAGCTGCAGGGACTGTGAGTGCATCGTGCAGGCACCAGCACCGAGCCGTCCGGTTGATCGCGGCCTGGCAGGACCGGGACTGCTGGCGCACGTGCTGACGGCAAAATATGCAGAGCATTTGCCACTGTATCGTCAGGCGGAGATTTACGCGCGATCCGGAGTCGAGCTAGATCGCTCGACGTTGGCCGAGTGGGTAGGACAGAGCAGTGCTTTGCTTGGGGCGCTGGTCGACGCCTTACGCGCCTATGTAATGAAGAGCGAGAAGTTACACGCCGATGATACTCCGGTGCCGGTGTTAGCTCCAGGGAACGGGCGAACCAAAACGGGCCGCTTATGGACGTATGTTCGGGACGATCGGCCGGCGGGCAGCAGGGATGCTCCTGCGGTTTGGTACGCCTACTCGCCGGATCACCGCGGCGAACACCCTCAACAGCACCTGAAAGATTTCTCTGGCATCCTCCAGGCAGACGCTTACGCG
>JAFAPG010000819.1 GCA_019247235.1 Acidobacteriota bacterium | reverse complement strand
AAGCGCCCATCAAGCATGATCGTGATAGGAACCAGATGAGCGTGGCCATTGGCCGGCAGCTCAAGAACTCCGAGCGCGCGCGGACCCTTGTCGACTGCCCGCCGTCTGGCCATCTGAGGCGACGCCACCGGCGACGTGCCGAGGTTCACGAGCGCGATGCTGGCGAGGAGAAACCGTTTGCGGTATAAACAAGCGAGATTGAAAGAGGCCCCCATGGAGATCAATGATAAAGCTCCCGCGTTTGCTGCGCGTGACCAGAACGGTGAAAAGATCTCTTTAACCGACTTTCAGGGAAAGTGGGTAGTATTGTACTTCTATCCACGAGCCGATACTCCCGGCTGCACCCTGGAAGCTTGCAGCTTTCGCGATTCTTTCGAAAACATTGAGAAGAGCGGGGCCGTGCTGCTCGGGGTATCGCCCGATGAAGCCGAGGCACAAAAGAAATTTGAAAAAAAGTACGACCTGCCATTCACTTTGATTGCCGATGCCGATAAAAAGCTCTCAAATAGCTACGGAGTCATTCAGGAGAAGAATATGTATGGTCGCAAGGTCATGGGCGTCTCCCGAACCACCTTTATTATTGGCCCGGACGGGAGAATCAAACATATTTTTCGCAGAGTGAAGCCCCAAGGCCATGCCGAGGAGGTGCTTCAATATTTGGCGTCCGCGGCGAAAGGCGCAGCTTGAACGTGTTTTCCGCTTCTGGTTCTGCTTCCGCCAGGGCGTCGCTCTCGAACCACCCCGCCAAACGATATTCGGAGCAGATTCTTCCCTCGGCCTTCTACGACCGTGATCCTCGTCAGGTAGGGCCAGATCTATTGGGCAAGATCCTGCTTCGTCGCGAAAAGAGGAAATACCTGGTGGGGCGGATTGTGGAAGTGGAAGCTTATCTGGGGGCTGACGATCCCGCTGCCCACGCCTTTATTGGACGTACGCCGCGGAATGCTGTCCTGTTCGGGCCTCCAGGTCGGGCCTATGTGTATTTCATCTACGGCAATCATTATTGTTTGAACGTGTCCTGCTTGCCCGACGGAGTTCCCGGGGGAATCTTATTCCGAGCGCTTGAGCCGCTGGCGGGAATTGAGCAGATGTTTGACCGAAGAGGGCTAGACCGGCACGCTGATCTGCGGCTTCTGACCAGCGGCCCAGGCCGGTTGGCAGCCGCGCTGGCCATTACTCGGTCGCGCGATAATGGCAAGAACCTGACGGATCGAAACTCCGATCTCTGGATTGCCGACGATGGCTCGCCCCCACCGACTGTCGTCACCACCGAACGCATTGGCATTCGTCGCGCGAGGGAGATGCCGCTCCGCTACTTGGTAGCGGGAAATGGATTTGTCTCTCGCAAGGCGGTTGCTTAGCTTGGAAGGGAGTAAATAGTCAGCCGAGATTACTCGGCTGCCGCCCGTTCGATGGTGACCTTCAAATGCGCGCTGACATCCTTATGCAACCTAATCGGGACCGTAAACTCGCCCAAGCTTTTGAGCGGCTCATGTAGCTGAACCTTACGACGATCCACAAGGAAGCCTTTCTTCTCGAGTGCCTCGGCGATGTCGCCCGAGGTTACGGATCCAAACAGTTGATCGTGTTCCCCCGAGCGCCGCTCGAAAGAAACTGAGAGGCCGTCGAATTGTTTCGAGAGTTCTTCGGCTTGCGCTTTCTCCTTGGCAGAGCGCCGCAGAGCGGCGGCTCGCATCTGCTCAATGACCTTCTTGTTGCCTGAGGTGGCCTCGATGGCGAGCTTGCGGGGAAGGAGGAAATTGCGCCCGTACCCTTCGGCCACCTTGACGACATCGCCTCGTGAACCGAGCTTGGCCACATCTTCTTTGAGAATGACTTCCATAATGTGCTCCGGGAAAAGGATGGGTGATTAACTTATGCGCCCGCCAAAAGGCAATAAGGCAATATTGCGTGCCTGCTTGATTGCTGAACTGAGACGGCGTTGATGAGGGGTGCACACTCCGGTAAGTCGCCGGGGCACAATCTTGCCGCTTTCGGCGACAAATTGCGCTAATAGGCGCACGTCCTTGTAGTTGATGGCCTCAATTTTTTCTACGCAGAACTTGCAAACTTTTTTGCGGCGAAAATATTTACGTCCCGCCGATTCTCGTCCGGCGCCCCCCGGCGTCGGCCGGGCCGGCCGCCGTTCGGTCGATTGAGCCGAGTTCTCGGGTGCAGCAGTGGTTGTGGTTTCGTCTGCCATGATGCTCCTTCAAAAAATAATCTTGTCCACAATCGTTGACCCAGCCGTAGGGCGCTGGGGCAGTTTACCCTAGACCGTCGCGGCCGGGGCTTCGTCGCTCGCCTCGGCGTTCGGCGGGGGAGTTGCGGCGGCCTTGCGGCGAGCTTCCCTGAGGGCCTTGATCTTGTCGAGCCTCTTTTGTTCCGGATCGATGCGCACACTAAGGAACTTGATCACCGGTTCGGAGACCCGCAAACGCCGTTCGAGCTCGTGAACCAAGCCTCCGCCACCCTCAAAGGTCAGCAGCATGTAAATGCCGT
>JAFAPG010000801.1 GCA_019247235.1 Acidobacteriota bacterium | reverse complement strand
GCATCTGCGAAAAATCAGCCAAAGCTAGTTGGAGGTAAGAACGCATGAAAGCTTTCCTGTGTACGACAGCTATCAACACCATTGTGTATGTATGCCTGATTTCCAGCTTACGCGCCCAACAGGCTCCAGATCATGGAATGATGATGGAGCACGAGCACTCGACAGGTGCTGCCCTTTCCTACGAAGATCTGACCAGAACAGCCGCCATGCTCGAAGCGGCCCGAAAGTCGACGGCCAAATATCAGGACGTGCGGGTGGCCGAAGAGGAGGGATTCAGGGCGATAGGCCCGGATGTGCCCGGGATGGGCATTCACTACGTACGCGCACATCATACCGGCTTTGACGTCCTCCATCCCGACATTCTTCTCTATGAAAAAGACAGCGCGGCCCCAGCCGGGTTGATGCTTGTGGGGGTAAGCTATTTGCTTAAGGCCGAAGGAGATCAAGATGGCCAACCGCACAATCCGCCATTTCCGAGATCTTTGGCCACTTGGCACCGCCACGCTAATCTCTGCGTTTTACCCGATCGAAGTGTAAAGACAGACTTGAACGAGGAACAATGCGCGGCTGAAGGGGGTCGGTTCAATGCCCAAACCGAGTGGATGGTGCACGCCTGGATTTGGAAAGATAGTCCCGACGGCGTCTTCAGTCCGACTAACCCCACCGTGAAGTGACCAGGAGAGACATGGCAGGAAGCCGAAAAGCTTCCTGCAGTTTTCCTGGCTCGGTCGCCGGTGGCCGCGGTAGCAGATCCGACAGCCGGGGGGCCTGACCTTGACGATTTCCCGCCGGCAGCCTGCCTGGGGGAAGCTGGCATTGGAGGAGGCCAGGGGGAATCTCTGGTCGACGGTTCCAGTCGAACGTTGTTAAAACAAACGCCCTATTCCGTGGCAGGGGAATAGGGCATGGGAGTTGAAATCAGCGAAGATGTCAGGCCGCGCGTGGTTCCTGACCGGCGCGAGGGTTAATTACGGTTTCGCCGATCTGGGTCAATTTCGCGTCGGCTGCTTTTTCCTCCTCAAGGGTTTGTTCCAACAACTGTACTGCGTCTTCGAAGCCAAGCTGTTGAGCAAAGGCGACTAGGGATCCATACGCGGCCATCTCGTAGTGCTCGACCTTGTTGCCGCCAACGATCAAAGCCGCATCACGCAGCGGCGATGCGTCAATGTCGCTGATCATGTCCTTGACGCAGCTGTTTAGTTCATCGAGGATGTCGTTGCCTTCAGTTTTGGCGTCCGCTCCCAGGGTTGAGAACACCCTTTCTAAGCGGGCCACTTGGTTGCGAGTCTCTTCGAGGTGCTGCTCCAGCGCACTCCTCAGCTCTGGAGAGCTGGCAGCCTCAATCATGGTGGGTAGGCCTTTTTTGACCAGCTTTTGTTCACAGTCATAGACGTAACGAAGTTCGATCTCGAACAGATCTTGCAAACTCTCGATTTTCATGTTTGCCTCCTTCATTCCTATCCTTTATTTCTAGGTGTGCAGTTTGTGCGTCCTCGATCGGCCCACGCACAAGAAAGTTGGCGTGATTGAGATGATGGCTCTGGCCCTGGCGATGTACTGCTTCGGGTAAGATCGCGAGATCTAGGATGTGAGAATGCAATACAGATCGGATTCAGCTCCTCGGCTTTCTAGTCGCTGCTCACGACAACCTGGAAAATTCAACTAAGCGCCGCTTGGCCACGACTGCTTCCCGCGCTAGGGTCAGGGGATCTCCTAAACGCCTTATGCGTGACCGGGCAGGTTTTCAACCGTAAATCCCACGGCCTTCTTAAAATCCTTCTCAGCCAAATCGAGGAATTGCTTCGCCCTTGCAACAATGCACCCCGCCTTTTAATGCTTTTTTCGCTGCGTCCACGCAACAGGTAAGCCCGTTACCCAGTTTTGCGTACGTTTGCTATCTCCAGACTCATCGCGCAAAGGTGTCCATACGCGAACCCTACGGACGGACGATGCCACGGGATGCAGTTACTTTAGTACAGTGTCGTTCGTAACATTGCAGTTTCCCGATTTGGAATCTAAAAAATTTAAGGAAAAAACCTGGTAGGTGCGGCATGTTAGATCGGACGAAACGCTGGATATTCGCTATCTTCTCAGGATCGCCGGTGCAGACCCTAGACATAAACTTTAGACCGGCAAGACCGCCAAGGTCGCAGTATAAGGGACTCACGCAAATACCAAAAGATCGGCCAGGAAAGGTGTTGCGGCTACCGCCCAAGTGCGATGTTTGCGGATCATTTCTGCTAGGGTACGATGCGCTGAATGTTGTGACCTGCGGTAATTGTGGCTCACTGTTATCGATTAGCGGCCAATGGCATCGGTATCACGGTCAAATTCAGCCGTTGAGCAATGCGGACAAGGCGCGAGCGCGGATGTACGGCGGTTTATAAGCGTCCCTCCCGCGATCGGCGCGGGCTTCAATGCTAGGAATGATGCACCGTGGCAGTGATCTCAGGGGTTTGCGCAAACTCGGCGCTCAGCCTTCGGAA